>NZ_JBZXDY010000003.1:0-276672 GCF_058725285.1 Flavobacterium sp. DW-iso2
AATGGAGATTCTTTTGTCCAAAATTTATTGGCTAATTTCCAAGGTAGCTCTTCCTCTTTTGATATTAAAATTGTTTCTGTCGATAAAATAATGGTCAAAGATTCGAATGGTAATTTAATTGAATCAAATGGTGAAACTACATATAACAATCAAATCAATAAAACATTAATAAATATAGCAATTAGTACTTCTCGCTCAAATGAGCAATCAGTTCTTGATGCTGCGAGAACCATTTTACATGAATACATTCACGCAGATATAATTAGAAAACTATACAATGTTAATACAATACCAGGAACACTTGATTTTAAACAAGAATATAACAAATACGGAAACGACCACGGCACTATGGCTGGATTATATCTACAGAGTATGAAAGAAGCTCTTAAAGAATTTAATAAAACTGTACTTCCTAATGATTATAAAAATTATAAGGATTATTATGGAGAAGAACCGAGTGATGCTTTTTATGAGGCTTTGGCTTGGTCAGGCCTAAAGAACAACAATGTTAAAGCTTGGACAGATTTAACACCTCAACAGCAACAAGCAATAAACGATCTAGCTTCAAGAGTAACCAAAATGTCAAAAACTTGCCCATAATATTCTAAAACTATTTAATTATGAAAACACATATTTTTATTATTACGTTTTCTTTTTTTTTTATGAATCTTTTAAAAGCTCAGGAAAAAGATAAAGACACTCTCTTTTTTAACATAGACAAATATTACACCATATCGCCTACAATTTCTGCTAATAGTTTGCATCAAACTTATGAAAAGCAAGTAGAAGCTGAAAAGGAGCAAATGAGTCATACTAAAACCAATGGATATATATTTTTTGTTGGTAACGGATATTTAACTAAGGGTTTAAAACCTAAAAAAATTCTATCGATAAAGGATTACATTGAAAATAGAAAATTTTATTTTGACGGGATTCATAATAAAATAATAGACAAATGGAAATTGAAAGATTCATTAACTAATAAATACATAATATATTTTGTTTATGGTGATGAATTTATTCAACCTAGATATTTAGAATATAAATCATATTATCCATTACGTGACAAAAATTGGAATATAATTAATAACGAAGTAACAGATACTCTTTTTTTTAAATTTGATAGCAAATACATCAATACTTATGTTGAAATTCCAAATCATTTCTATCTGAATGATAGCAGCGGAAGTTCAAACGGGACTTTTTTCTTTCAAAAAGGTAAAAGCATAAGTGATTTAAAACCCAAAGAAGTATTATCCCTTAAAGGGTTTGTACGGTCTTCAAGATTTTATGAGGAAAACAAAAAACAAAAATTAAATGATTTAGAACTTTCGGAATTTCTCAACAATTACATAATCTTTTTAGTTAATGATAAGAAAAAGGAATATATACAAGTAAGTTGTGGTTATCAAATTGAATAAAGTATCTAATTCACATTGAAAAACTCATTTAACATCAAAAATCCTCAAGGATTTATAAACATTTGAGGATTTTTATTTAGCTGTAAGTATTTTACTTAAATTAATTATGAAAATACAAATTTTAATTATTATATTTCCAGCTCTGCGAAGTGTTCATAAAAACAAAATTAATAAAAATCTAAGGCTGCTGCGCAAATGTCTCCTGACTTTGCGCCCGCTGCTATACGCCAAACCATATTATCCTAAAACTAATTAACTATGGATTTATAGGTACTACTCATTCCACTCATCCCCTTCCCGATTTAAAACCCGGAAGGGGATCTTTATATAAAATCAAATCGCCTCAAACAATTTCCCCGGCAAGGGCCTAATCACGCCTTTCAATTCCATATTCAACAGCATACCTGAAATCCTGTAAATAGGAAAATCACATCGCAAAGCAATGATATCCATCACTTCTTTTCCTGTTTTTAATAGGTAATCATATACTTTTTGCTCGTCGTCGTCTAGCGAGACAAACAATTGTTTTTGTACGGGCTTCGATTCCTTCTGGATATCCCAGTTCAGGATATAGATAAGATCAGCGGCGCTGGTGAGTACGTTTGCTTTTTGAGTTTTGATAAGGTTGTTGCAGCCTTGGGAGTATTTATCCGTTACGCGACCGGGAACTGCAAAAACATCACGGTTATAATCGTTGGCCATGTTAGCCGTGATCAATGAACCGCCACGATCTGCTGATTCAATTACAATGGTTGCTTCGCTCATTCCCGCTACGATTCTATTTCTACGCACAAAGTTTTCCTTGTCAGGATTCGATGAACTCCAGAACTCCGTCATGAATCCGCCGTTCTGCTCGACCTTGGCGACATACTTTTTGTGGGTTTTGGGATAGATTTGGTTCAAGCCATGCGCCACCACGCCTATTGTCTGTAAATTGTGTTCTATCGCTAGCTGATGCGCCACGATATCTACACCATAGGCAAAACCACTCACAATCACAGGATCCAGCGGAGCCAAATCCTCTATCAGCTTCCTGCAGAATTCCGTGCCGTAAGACGTGATTTGCCGCGTTCCTACGATACTGATTATTTTGCGGTTCTTTAAATCAATAGCACCTGAGGTAAACAATAACAATGGGCCATCAATACAATGTTTTAACCGCTCCGGATAATTATCACCTTGAAAATGCGCCACATTAATCTCGTTCGTTCGTATGAATTCTAGTTCTGCATTGGCTTTGTCAAAAACAGCCTGGTTCTTTAGGTTTCTAAGTAACATAGACCCCACACCATCAATAGCGCCAAGTTGAGTGGTCTTGGTTTTAAAAACAGCCTCGGCACTGCCGCAATGAGTAAGCAGCTTTTTGGCCATAATATCGCCTACACCCTCCACTCTTTGCAAGGCCAATAGATAAAATAAATCTTGTTCTGTCATGCTAATTATTTGTAGCTGAAATGTATAAAAAAATTACGCAGATTGTTAATAAAAATTGTGAATAAAATTTTGATAACTATTTTCATTGTATAACTTTGTATGTATGAACATCGAACCTTACATCGCTCAGCTTTTATATCGTTATCAATGTGTTACCGTTCCTGGATTCGGTGCATTTTTGACTGAAATCCAATCGGCAAAGTGGGTTGAAAGCGCAAATTCATTTTTTCCTCCAAAAAAGATGATCTCTTTCAATGCCAATTTAAAAAATAACGATGGCCTTTTAGCCAACCATATTGCTCAAGCAGAGAAAACATCTTACGATTATGCCGTGAGTGCTATTCAATATGAAGTATTGAATTGGAAAAAAGCATTGGAGACAAACGGAAGTTTTTCGATAAAAAGCATTGGAGACATCAGCCTTAATGCAGATAAAAATATTGTTTTCAAACCTTTAGACCAAACTAATTATTTGACGAGTTCATTTGGTTTAAGCGCCTTTGTTTCGCCGGTTGTAAAAAGAGAAATTTTTGAACAAAAAATCGATGCACTAGAAGAAAATACCGTAATCACTTTAGATACAGAAGAAAAAAGCGGTCGTTCGTACTTACAATATGCCGCGATTTTTGTTTTAGGATTAGCATTAACCAGCACTGTTGGTTATTCTGTCTATCAAAACCAAATCAGTTCCCAAACGGTTTTAGTTGAAACAGCCGTTCAGAAACAAGTAAATAACAAAATTCAAGAAGCTACTTTCTTTATAAAAAGCCCTATACCTGCGGTAACCCTTTCCGTAAAAGAAAGTAAGATGTCGTATCATATTATGGCAGGCGCTTTTAGAGAAGAAGCAAATGCTGATAAAATATTCAAACGACTATCAAACAAAGGATACAAAGCAAAACGCATCGGTATTAATAAATATGGCCTATACCCTGTACTTTACGGTAGTTATGCCACTTTTGCCGAAGCAGACAAAGCGATGAAAGAAATTCAGAAAAACGACAATCCAGAAGCTTGGCTTTTGATCGAGTCCCTATAATCTAAAAACCCCTATGGTTTAGACTACCCCCAAAAAGCAGTTCGCTATGTGGGGGTGTTTTTTTAGGAGCAATCTCCAGCTATTCGCTATATCTCTTGTGGTCTCATAAAAATGAGACCACAAGAGGATGCCGCTTCTATCTGGGCTAAGCATTTGATTAACGATACGAATATCCTTCCAAATCTTAAATTTATAGACCAAAGTGGTTTATAACAAACACAGAATAGTACTTACAAATTATTATCACATCGTACGGACTAGACATGCAATAGTGGTTCTCGACTCCGCTAGATGTGCCAATTGGGCTGTTTTGTGGATAATAGGTATTAGTTCACAATCAACCGTATTATTTGTCAGCCTGCAAATGCTACAATATTTGAATGCTTAGAACGTCTTTTTACGCTTCGTTGCGCCTTCATAAAGGAAAACGCGTCAATTAACGCTGTTTTTACATGATTAGCCGCGCAAACTCTTATTTAAACACCTAATAGATAACAAAGGTTGAATTATTCTTTAAAAACCCCTTTTAGGCCCTGCTATTGTTTTGATTTAGTAAACATTTCTGCATTATGTGCCATAGAATGTCCCTTCGGGATTGTTAAAGCGCTCCAATTCTTGCTTGCCATTTTACCAATAAAAACAATTTGTCCAATGTGATACGGGTAATGTGCTAATTGTCTGTTAATTGCTTCTATAATAGAATGACCTTCATTTCTAATGTACACTGTTGTTGCATTTAAGTCTTCCTCTGTTATTGAATCTAATGCCGCAAAAAGACAGTCCCAACCTTGATTCCACTTAACTAACAATTCTACTTTTGTAGTAATAGCTATTTCAAATTCTTGGTCCCGATTTCTCCATTCTTTTTCTCCATCACTGGTAAGGAAATCAGTCCATCTAGACATCATATTACCCCAAATATGGTTTACAATTATGGCAACACTATTTGATTCTTCATTGAACTGCCAAAATAAATCTTCGTCTTTAAGTTGATCGAAAGTCTTTTCTCCAATTAATTTGTAATGTTTGAACTGTGCTTTAGCACTATCAAGATATGCTGTCGTCATATTTATCGTCTTTAAACTGGTTTTTATTTGCTGCTAAATTTCATAAAAGTACAACAAAAAAAGAGGCAACTGCTTAGAATACTACTACACATTACATCTCAAGAATCATATATTCGTAATACAAAAGCATAAAAAAAGCAACTCGTAAAAGAGTTGCTTTTTTTATAAAAACCGCGATGCGATTCCTTTATTGTAATGCTGTTTAATTTTGATCCTTACACAATCTCGCTAATTTGGAGCACGCCCATTGTATTGGTATAATTCGGTATATCAGCAGCAAAGGTAGCGGAATGCGGTATGAAATAAGCTTGAAAAGCCTCCACAGAATCAAATGTTAAATGTGCAATAGCCACATAAGGAGCTGGCTCGCCTGGAGCTCTACCGGCTAAACCAATATTTAATTCTAAACCTTTTAAGGCATCACCCAAGGCTTCCTTAATCATAGGAAGATGTTTGTTTTTGTAATATTCTACATCAAATGTGGTGTCTGGACCACTAGGATACATTACGCTTACTTTTATCATGATTCTCGTTTTTATATTTATAAGTTACTGCCCGTATTTTGTATTGGGAACATTATTTATGCACTTTCCCGCAGCCCGACGGGAGTGGAGCTCTTTTTTGTGCAGCGTAGCGGAACAAAAAAAGCGGGAACGGAGGGCGGAATTGCTGCCCAAAGATACAAAATACGGTAAGTTACTTAGATCGCTTATTTTGACCAAGCAAATTTTTGGAAAGGTGCATCTACCGGCGTATTTGCAATGTGGTTTGTGTAGTTACTAATCACTTTTTGAGATAATCCTAGGATAATATCTAGCACTTGTTGTTCCCCGTAACCTGCTGCGTAAAATGCAGCTAATTCTGCTTCAGAAACGTTTCCACGGTTGCGAACCATGCTTAAAGTAAAAGTACGCAAAGCTTCTAGTTTAGCATCAGCTAGTGGAGTTTCGTTACGTAACGACTCGATAATAGCGTTGTCTACTTTCATCATGTGAGCAATTCCAGTATGTGCTGGAACACAGTAATGACACTCGTGCTCTACGTTGATGGTTTGCCAAACTACAGTCAATTCTTCTTCGTTGAATGAAGAAGCCACGAACAATTCGTGCAAGGTTTGGTATGCATTTAACAAGCCTGCAGATCCTGCTAATACGCCGTGAAGCCCCGGAATCATTCCGTATGCTTTTTGAGAGTTTTCTAGTAAGGATTTACTTGCTTCTGGAGCAGACTCGATAGAGTGAATTTTTAAAGTTGTCATAATTTTGATTTTTAAATTGTTTTTATCTTTATTTAATATTTCTAAGCATTCGCTTAGTTTTAACGCAAAAAAAAGCTAGAGGTTTTTGAATGTTAATTCAATATAATCTGCTATTTCTTGTTTATCGTTGACTCTTGATGCGGCGGCGAGTCCGTGTTTTGCTAGTAGCAAATAATTGGCTTGCTTCAATACCGTTTGTTCGTCTTTACTTGTATCCGTTCGAATTTTTTCTATGAATAGCTGTTTGATGCCACCCATAAATTCAACCATTTGTGCATTAATAATTTGATCTTCTGCTTCGGCAAATTCGTTGTAGGTATTCGTCAAAAAACATCCTTTGTAGTTCCCTACCTCGATGGGAACTTGAACTGAATCATAGAAAAAATCTTTGATATCGTTGATTCCGTTTGCACTGTTTTTAAACTTTTCGAACATGCAGTTTACTTTGCTTTTGTAGCATTTTAAACTTTCTAAAAACAGCCCTTGCTTACTACCAAAACTAGCATAAATCGAAAATTGGTTGATACCCATTTCCTTTTCCAACATACGTACAGAGGTGTTTTCATACCCATTGCGCCAGAACAAAGCCATTGCTTTTTCTAGAACTTCCTGCTCGTTATATTGTTTGCTTCTTGCCATTACTATTTTAATACGGTACAAAACTAAGCAGATGCTTTGAAATAAAAAAATTATTTTGAAACTTTTAACGTTTGCTACTAAATACTTCCTATAAATCAGACCTTTAAATAACAAACACCCGATAGACTTTAGAAAGCTATCGGGTGCTGCTAACAAATAAATTGCTGTTGTTTATCTTTAAATGGTACTATTTATTAGAACTTACCGTTTGTGTTTTTCCAAGTATCTTGTGCTGCAATTTTCTCTACAACATCCCAGTGCTCAGCGATTTTGCCATTCTCCACTCTAAATAAATCATAAAATGAATTGTGGTCTGCGCCAAAGTACCCTTCGCTAACAACCAAAACAAAATTTCCTTGCCCCAATACTTTATGTATTGTATCATATTTCATAAAAATCCCTTGTTTTGCAAGTGCTCCCAATGCTCCACCTAAACCAGAAAGTTGGTCAGCAATATTTGGATTGTGCTGGATATAATCATCACCATTAAAGTAACTCGCTAACTTTTCCATTTTACCGTTTACTAAAATATCAGAAACGAAATTCTTTACTAATGCTTTGTTCACTGCTGTTTTATCAAGATCTTTAACTTCAGTAGCTCCGTCAATCATCGAGTGTCCGCTTGGGTTTGCACTTGCTGGAGTTTCTTGTAAGTTATCCCAATGTTCTACGATTTTTCCGTTTTCGAATCTAAAGATATCAAAACCAATTTTTGGCCCGAAGAAGTTATAATCTGTTTGTGTGAAAACAAAATCACCATCTTCAAAAGCACGAACTGTATTTACTTTCGCTGAATTAGGCGGCAATTGTTGCAAAAGTGCTCCAAAACCAGCTAATCCATCCGCTACTCCTAGATTGTGCTGAATGTATTTTTCAGGATTGATATAAGCAACTGGCTCGTGAGCTCCTGTTTCTATTGCTTTTATTAATCCGACTACTTTTTGTTTGTTTGACATTTCCATGGTGTTTTCTTTTTTACTTTTTGATTTTTTAGCTGTTTGACCGTAAGAAGTTGTTAGGCTTAGGCCAAGAATTAATGCTGCACTTGTTATTGATTTGATCATTTTTTTATTGTTATAAATTGATGATGCAAAGGTGCGACGGTAATCAAAAAGAAATGAGATACAAAAAGTCCTTTGGATGGTAAATTTGTGCCAAAATAGAAATTAACTCAAAAAGCCATCTCTAAATTCGAGTGGCGTGGAAAGATGGTTTTTTCGGAAATACTTAACAAAATTAGTAGGTTCCTCAAATCCCAAAGCAAAACTAATTTCCTTAACCGACTCGCTTGAATGTGCCAAAAGCCTTTTGGCTTCAAGCATAATGCGATCATCGATAATTTTTTTTGGCGTTAAGCCCAAGATTTTTGAAGTAGCGAGATTGAGTCTCTTTTTAGTAATATACATTTGAGTAGCATAACTATTGACTTGTTTATTATGGTGAAATTGATTCTCTAGCAATTCTTTAAAAACCATTACATAATCTAAATCGAGACCTTTTTTTACCTCTGTAAAATCTTGCGAGCGTCTTTCTCTTTCAAAAAGCAAAAGCAAGTTCCGCAGATAATTGCGCAATACATCTGCTTGAAATTGGTCTTTGGGTTTTGCTAATTCTACTTCGATTGCTGTAAAAAGTCCCACAAATAATGTTGTTACAGACGGAATTTCAATTTTTGGAATCGCAAATAAATCATGGAATAAGATACTGCTTTTTAAAAAAGCGATGTCTGACTCTTCCTTGCAGAAAAATTCTTTAGTAAATAACAGCACTTTACCATCGAAAGCGATTTTATTATCAAACTGTTGTACACTGTTTTTATTGATAAAAACCACCGTGTTCGGTGCAATTGAAATCGGATTAAAATCTACATGGTGAGTAGGATTCCCTTTTTGGAACCAAAGGATTTGATAGAATTCGGCGCGATGCGGTGCTGTTAGTTCTTGTTCAAATTCTTCATACAGTGCAACCATCTCTAGAATTTCAATTTCATGAGAGAGTCCTTCTTTAAAGTCGTATTTTAAAATATCTTGCGACATATATTTAGTTTCAGAGAGTAAAAATTGGCTAAATCAATTGAAAGATTACTAAAAACACATTGATACCACAAACGTATAAAAACCAAAGTAAAGTAAAAAAACGATTGCAAAGCATAGGTTAAAAGCATTCTAATTACTATTTGAACAAAAAAACATTCCAACTATTTACTTAAAAAGGATTTCAGGCAATACTAATTAACTTAAAGCTTTAATCGTTCGTTTCTGATCATTTTTCAGATAAAAAAGCAAACCGATTGCTAACGCGGCGCATAATGCAAACCCAATAAAAAGCGGCAAAGCAGTGTCAGCAATAAAGCGACCGATGAAGATGCTTATTGGCACCGCCATAATTGTAGAAATACAACCCGTAACCGCAGCGGCTGTCCCAGCAATATGTCCTACTGGTTCCATGGCCATGGCACGAATATTTCCGAAAAGGAAACCAATACTAAAAAATTGCAAGGCAAAAAATAATATCAAAATACGCACATCTGGATTCGGTGCGTTATAAAATAAAGCTACATAAATTGCCGAAACCACAAAGAAGGAAACTAATGCAACCGTAATTAATTTCTCCATTCCATACTTAATTACTAAAACACCATTTGAAAAAACAGCGGCACCAATTGCAATTGCCAATCCAGCGAAAATATATGGAAACTCTTCCTGAAGATGGTATTGATTCTGGAATATTTGCTGTGAACTACTTAAATAAACCATGAATGATCCCGTTACAAAACCTGAGATTACGGTATAGCCTATTGTTTTTTTAAATTTGAAAAGCTCTTTGAACTCGCTTATAAATCCTTGTAACGAAAATTCTTTTTTGTTGGCTATTGATAACGTTTCTGGTTGACGTTTCCAAAACCAGAAGGAAACTAGAAGGCTAATCACTACCTGAATATAAAAAATTCCATGCCAATTGTAGTAATCCAGCACAAATTTACCCAACGCTGGAGCAATTACAGGAACCAATATAAAAACAACCGTCACAAAAGACATAATACGCGCCATATAATCGCCACTGTACATATCGCGAATAATAGCAATACTAATCGTTCTAGGAGCAGATAAGCCTATTCCTTGCAATATTCTACCCACCACCATCATTTCTAAATTGGTGGCGTTTACACAAATAAAACTAGCGCCTATGAACAAGGCAAAACCCATGTAAACCACTGGTTTTCTTCCTAAACTATCAGATAGCGGACCAAAAACTAATGGGCCAAATCCAAGACCCAAAAAAATCATCGTGATGAGCAATTGATTATCCACAACTTCAGTAGTACCAATGGTTATTCCAATAATCTCCAGCGCTGGCAATAAAGCGTCAATCGCTAATGCTACCACCGACATTAGTGAGGCCATAAGTGCAACAAATTCAAATTGAGAAGTCTGGATATTTTTTTGCATCAGGCAAAAATACAGTATTGAATTGGTTTCGCCACTGTTTTATGGAATTCTAAGACTTTTAAGTTTTGCCTTTTTAGTAGCTAATAGTTAGTTAAAAACTGAATTTATAGTAGTTGGGTTCGATTTCTAATCGATTATTTTTTTAACGGTACCGCTGACTGAACAGCAGGCTTTAACCGTGTTGAAGATGGTTCCAAATTTTTCAATATTCTTTTGCAACAAATCAATATTTAAGCTTTCGTCTTGACTGTAGATGAGCAATTCATATTGTATTTCATCCATTCTTGGTGGCTTTTCTAGTCGGACCGCATTTACGGTTAATTCGGCGTTTGCATATTCAAAATTCATCATCACCGAAAAACGCGCTACATTTTTAAGAATACAAGCCGAAAAGGATCCTAGAAACAACTCTGCTGGATTGGGTAAACTCGCTTCTGTATCAGGAGAAATCCCAAAACTAATCTCGGATTCCTTGATATGTACAGCTGCATTTGTATTAGAGGAAATACTGGCTTTGACAGAATAGTTCATAGGGTGAATGGGTTTTAGTATTGAGCATGTGGATCAAACCACTTACTATCAAATATACAACAAATACGGTATTACTTTATGATTAATAACAACAGATCTCATTTATAAATCAACCACACGTTAGCACGAAATTGTATTACGTGACCGTAAAGAGAAGCCAAAAATTATAGTGGTTTAGCTAATGATGTAGAAGTAGTGTATTTTAGAGTTTTTCTTAAAAAAGGTAAGTGCATTGTAGATAAGGTTGACGGACTCTGATTATAGTCTTTAACGAACAGGATTGCGGAGCCGTTTGATGAGATTCCTCCTCTGTCGGAAAGACAAATTACTGGAGAATGGGTGGAAGAATAGCAACAACTAAACATAGTCAAAACAAGAATTCAAGCATTACTATCAGGTACTATTTGTCATCCCGACGAAGGATTTTTATTAGAGGAAATACTGGCTTTGACAGAATAGTTCATAGGGTGAATGGATTTAATATTGAAATTGTCACTTTCAAATATACGATTATTACATGATGAATGGTCACTAGAATATATGAACTAGATTGTTGAATATAATTGTGAGATTGCTTCGTTCCTCGCAATGACAAGCTATGTGTCATTGCGAGGAACTAAACAATCTCAGCGGCTACATCATAAAATTTAGATACAAAATCTTCTTTTGAAACAAGAACAAGTACAATTTTGAAAAGATACTATTCGTACATTCTAGCCCCGATAGCAGTGGAAATCCTTATCTTTTTTCCTTAAAAAAGAAAAGATTGCAACGAATAGCGGGAGGATTCGTTCTTAAAAACTGCTCTCCTACTGCTCCAAAAACTAAAACTAATTCAAGGTCGCTTTGTACATTCGGGCTTCATCCCAGGTAAATTTACCACTGTTTTTCTCCATTAATGCATTAAGCGATTCCTCCTTATAACCTTGGAAAGCTTGAGCTAAAGTCTGTATTTTATCCTCCGGTAAAACCTCCGTAATAGACACGGCTTTGGTTTGTATCAGTTGGACAAAATGCGAGTAAATAGTTTGTTTTGTAAGCACTCTGATAGTGGCAATAGCTGCAATTGAATTTTTTTCTACCCACAACTCATAGGTTTCCTGAACGGTCGATTTTTTGGGTGCTTTCTTGGTCGCTTTTTTAGAAGTATAGCGTTGCAAGTCGGCTTCATCCTCGATCAAGGTCACATTTTCTTTCTTGAATTGGTTCTGAATCGCTTCGGTCTTTCTAGTGATGTATCTCTTAATTTCGTCAGAGGTTAGTTTTTCCTTCGAAATGGGTTCTCCTGCAACGACAGTTTCAATTAAAAGCTTGGCTTTCATCAGCCGCAAAACGGCTTTGGTCTGTAATTCTTCGAGCACGATCAGTTCGTCATAATAGGCTTTGCTTTTCTTGACACGCTTCACTTCTTCCAACTTCCAGAGAATTTCAAAAACCAGTTCGTCCATGGGTTTTAAGAAATAACCAAAAGCGGCCTGAATCCGCTCGGAAACGTGGATTAAATCGACGGTCTCATTGTTGAAAATTTTGTTGAGCTGCCCCATGAATTTTTTGGATGGATCCAAAAGCGAATCGATGGTTTCCATTTGCTTTGTGGCCCAAAGTGCGTGTTTGGATTTAGACGAACTTTCTGATTTATCGCCATAACTATACTTGTGATTGCGCCATTCCTGAGCTAAATTAGCCCAGTCAAAACTGTGCATCAAATAATTATGAATAAAATTCTTGGTTTCAAAATGCAACGAATTTTTCAACAATTCTTCTGAAGCCTTGTTTAAAGAGTAATCCATCACATCCTGATCGTTAGAAATCCCATTCATGCGCAACGGAGATAGCAAAATAAGCCCTTCTAACGAGCGCAAACGTGATAATGCAACATATGCTTGACCCGGCATGAAAACTTGCGAAACATCGATTGCAGCTTTGTCAAAAGTCAAACCTTGGCTTTTATGCACCGTAATCGCCCATGCCAACTTGATCGGGTAATGTACAAAAGTCCCTAAAACCTCCTCCTCTATTTCTTTTGTCGCAGGATCAATTTTATAACGAATGTTTTGCCATTCGTATTTTTCGACTTCTATGGTTTTATCTTCTTCGGGAAAATGAACCAGAATTTCCTGGCTCGAAAGAGATTTTATAATTCCCATTTTCCCGTTGAAATAGTTTTTTTCGAAAGAAAGATCATTTTTCACGAACATCACTTGTGCACCTAGTTTTAACTGCAAGCGTTCTTCTATCGGGAAGATCTTCTCGGGAAAATCACCTACGATATCTGGTTTGTAGGTAATCAACTCCCCTTTTAAATCTTCCAAAGCTTGTGCATTCATAGCATCAGCCTTGTTGTTGTGGGTCGTAAGCGTGATATACCCTTTGTTATTTTTTAAATCAAAATCAGGTTTAACGTACTTGTTCAATGCCTCAACATCGGCAGCAGTGATTTGGTTGTTCCGTAAATTATTCAAAACCGAGATGAATTCGGTATCCGTTTGACGGTATATTTTTGATAACTCAATGTACAATGGCGGACTTTGCTGCACGGCATGCGAATGGAAAAAGAATTTCCCTTTGTAGTAGTTGCGCAGCGTACGCCATTCCTCATCCCGAATGACAGGCGGCAACTGTAGTAAATCTCCTATAAATAATACTTGAACCCCACCAAAAGGAGTCGCATTCTTGCGCACCGTTTGCATCATGTAATCCATCGCATCCAGCAAATCAGCACGGAGCATACTCACTTCATCAATCACCAGCAATTCCATATTACGAATCACCGATTTCTTCAATCCGCTCATTTTAAAATGCCGACGCAAGGTATCCTTAGATTCAAATTTTACGGTATCTGTAAACTGAGAATCGACGCCAAAAGCGGGAATAAATCCTCCAAAAGGCAACTGAAACATGGAATGAATCGTAACACCGCCTGCGTTCAAAGCGGCAATACCCGTAGGTGCTACTACCACAGTGTTCTTGTGCGTGGTTGCGATAATTTCCTTTAGAAGCGTAGTTTTTCCCGTACCTGCTTTTCCGGTTAGAAAAATAGAACGTTGCGTTTGGTTGATGAATTGTAAGGTGTAAGCGGCGGCTTCAGAAACGGTTTGCATCAGGCGTATAGATTAAAAAAAACAATTTGACAACACAAAAGTAAGCTATTTACAAGAGTATAATAACGACAATATGAATAAGTAAATAATCAAAAAAAAAACCTCCACTCTAATACAAGAATGGAGGCTATTGAATTTTATAAAAACAGAAGTTTATTTCTTTTCTTCTGTTTTATCTTCTACTTTTTCTTCTGTTTTAACAGCAGACTTGTATTTGTCGTTTAATGCTTTTACGATATCTTTTGTAATGTCGTATTTATCTTCAGCATATAAAACGGATGCTGCATCTCCTGTACCATAGATATAAGAATATCCTTTTTCTTTACCATATGCTTTAATGAATTTTTTCACTCCGCTTACTAAAGTATCCATTTCTGCACCACTTTCTTGTTGCAATTGTTGAGATAAAGCTTGTTGAGCATAACTCAATTGTTGCTCTCTTTTTTGTAATTCAGCACCTTTTTGTTGTGCCCATGCTTGACCGTTTGCTTGTGCTTGACTTTGAAAATTAGCAGCATCTTCTTTGAAACGTTTAATCTCTGCATCTAGCTGTCTTCCTTTTTCTTCAGACTGTGCTTTGTATTTTTCAGCAAGATCTTTCGCCTCTGTATATTCTTTCATTAATACCGAAGTGTCTACATAAGCTGTTTTTACTTCTTTAACGTCTGCGGTTTTGTTGCAAGCAACAACTGAAATAGAAATTGCGATAATTAATAATACTTTTTTCATTTTGGTTTATTTGTAATTTATGTATGTATAGCAAAAATATAAAAAAATAGAGACTATCCTAAAAAACTTTGAAAATTGGCAAAAATTTATAGTATCAGGTTTTGTTATTAAAAAACAGAAAATTATAATTTATATCTATAAAAAATGACTTTAACAGCGCTTAAATAAGCCTCAAAACCATAATAAGCAATCCCAACACTCATTTCTTTGTAAATCTAACTTTAAATTAGCCTTAAATTCGATTTAATTGTTTTTTAGAACGTAAATATGGGATGAATATTCCAAATTTTGCTTCGCTTTACTATTCGATTGCAATCCAACAAAAAAGGCTTTAACAAAATTCATTTTACCGTATTTGTATTTTTCAGACAACAGACTCACATAAAAAGAGTCAAATTTCATAGGAAGTACTTTTTCTAATTCCATACCTTCTTTTTCGAAAAGCATTTTTATCGCTTTTTTCGAAAAATGCCAAAAATGAATTGGCACATCATAAGCTGCCCAAAATGTTCCATAATGTTTTGCATCGAAAGATTTGAAATTTGGCACTGCAACAATTAAAGTTCCTGATGGTTTTAGCAATCGCTTTAATTCTTTGATTTGCTTATCTAAATTTGGAACATGTTCCAAAACATGCCACATCGTAATCACGTCAAAAGAATGACTTTCTAATCCCGAAGTGTCTTCAACAAAAGAAACTGCTTTTTTCAAAGCAATGGCTCGAGCTTTATCACTTGGCTCCACTCCTACTGTTTCCCAACCGTTTTCTTTGGCTACTGCTAAAAAATCTCCAGTTCCAGCCCCAATGTCTAAAATTCTACCTTTTTGAGGTTGTTGCAAATTTATTAGCTGCAATTTATTTTTCAAAGCAATACCTTTTATAAAATGATACGCTTTTTCAAATAACGAACGTTTTCCATCCGTATGTGAAATATAATCTTCACTTTCATAATACTTACCCAAGTTTTCTAAACTGGGTTGCGGATATGTAATTAACATGTCCAGTGTTTCATCGTGGTATAAGTCAAATGTTTCTTTGGAAACAGAATGGTCTTTTACAGTAAGAAAATGCTTTTTATTTAAAATGTCCATTTTATAATTATTAGTATTTTGGTTTGCTTTTATAGCAAACCCTAAAAATGAAATTATCACTTTTAGGGTTTGCTGCTTTTATATTTTTACTTAGTACTTCCAATTTATTTTGACCGCCGATATTTTCTGATTTTCCATTCTCACTTCTCGACAAATAACAAATCCGTTTTTGACATAAAACAACAAGGGAGATTTGTACTGCTCCTTATTTTGCTTTACATCATTTTCATGATCTACAACCCAGCCATTCAAACTATTTTTATTCTTTTTCAATTCTTCCATCAATAATGAACCTTTACCGCTGCCTTGACTATTCTTCTCTACAAGTATTGCAAACCAATCTTCCTCATCTCTACAAAAAGTAAATGCCCAACCTTTTATTTTGTTTGCTTCGTCAGTCAGTAAATAATGTTTTGTGTTTGATAAGCTAGTTAGATACAAATCGAAACCCTCTATTGTTTCATAACTTAATTTCTCTGGATATTCAGTATTCCAAAGTTGGCACAAAACTTCTTTCTCTTGCAATGACAAAACAACTTTCTGAACTATCCTCATATGTAAAAAAATAAAAAAAACAAATTTCTTAATAATATCAAGGCTTCGCGAAATAGTTTCACGTGGAACATTTTTTTAGTGTTCAGTATTCAGCTACCACTAATCAGGTAGTGGGTAACATAATCACAAAAATTATTATAGAAATTTGAATACGTGTTTATCAAAAAATTACACTTTCAGCAAAACTATAAACTATAACAAGCTACAAAACTAAACTGCTTACTAAAAACTGAACACTGCAAACTTTCTTATCTTCCCATATAAATCAACAGTACCGAAACATCACTAGGAGAAACTCCGCTGATTCTCGATGCCTGAGAAATAGTTACTGGTCGAATCTTACCCAGCTTCTGTCTAGCTTCAATAGACATTGATTTGATTTTATCGTAATCAAAGTCTTCTGGGATTTTCACATCTTCTAAACGAGTCAACTTATCCGCATTATTTCTTTCCTTGTCGATGTAACCAGAATACTTGACTTGAATTTCTGCTTGCTCTAAAATTTCCTGATCTAAATCATTCTCTTCGATATAGGTTATCACTTTATCAAATTTCATAATGTCGTCCATGTCAATTTGCGGACGAGAGAAAACCTTAAACAATTTATCGCCTTGAGTAATAAGCGCAGTATCCTTTGATTCTAATATTGGATTTGCTTCTGCAACACTAACACTAGTCTCTCTGAAAAATGATACCATTTTCTCCGACTCTTTCAATTTATGCTCCATACGACGCAAACGCTTTTCAGAAGCTAAACCTATTTCGTGTGCCATCGGAGTCAATCTAAAATCAGCATTATCTTGACGCAATAACGTTCTGTACTCCGCTCTCGATGTAAACATACGATAAGGTTCTTCTGTTCCTTTGGTAATCAAATCATCAATCAACACTCCAATATAGGCTTCGTCTCTTTTTAAGATTAAAGGCGCTTTTTCGTGGACTTTTAAATGCGCATTAATTCCAGCCATCAATCCTTGAGAAGCTGCTTCTTCATAACCCGTCGTTCCGTTAATCTGTCCGGCAAAATATAAACCTTCAACCAATTTCGTTTCTAAAGTATGTTTCAACTGCGTTGGCGGAAAATAATCGTATTCGATCGCATAACCCGCCCGTAGAAATTTCACTTTTTCAAAACCAGCCACAGATTGCATCGCCTTATATTGAATATCTGCTGGAAGTGAAGTAGAAAAACCATTCACATAAACCTCACAGGTTTTCCAACCTTCTGGCTCGATAAACAACTGGTGTCTTTCTTTATCAGCAAAACGATTAATTTTATCTTCAATCGACGGACAGTATCTTGGCCCTAGACTTTTTATTCTTCCGTTAAACATTGGAGAACGATCAAAACCTTCTCTTAAAATATCATGCACTTCTAACGAAGTATAAGTCATGTGACAAGATCTTTGATGAATTAAAGGCGAGGTCAAATCAGAATAAGAAAACTTATCTGGTTTAGCATCTCCTTTTTCTTCGTTCATTTTTGAATAATCCAAAGACCGTCCATCCACTCTTGGAGGTGTACCAGTTTTCATCCTTCCAGCTTCAAAGCCAGCATTAATTAAATCCTCAGTAATTCCATGAGAGGCACTTTCACCCGCTCTACCCCCACCAAAATTTTTATCGCCAATATGAATAATTCCATTCAGGAAAGTCCCATTGGTCAGCACTACAGACTTTGCTTTTATTTCGATTCCGAGTGCCGTGGTAATTCCTTTGATTTTTCCGTTTTCAATCCACAGCCCTTTCACCATCTCCTGATAGAAATCAAGATTCGGAGTTCCTTCTAACATCATTCTCCATTCCTCAGCAAATCGCATACGATCACTTTGAACTCGTGGCGACCACATCGCAGGTCCTTTTGATTTGTTCAACATCTTGAATTGGATTGCCGTTTTGTCTGAGACAATACCGGAATATCCGCCGAGCGCATCAATTTCCCGAACGATTTGCCCTTTCGCGATTCCTCCCATAGCGGGATTGCAAGACATCTGCGCAATGTTTTGCAGACTCATGGTCACCAATAAAGTTTTTGAACCCAAATTAGCAGCAGCAGCAGCAGCCTCAGAACCGGCATGTCCAGCACCCACAACAATCACATCATATTCTTCTTGAAACATCTTATTATATGAATTTGCCCCGATATTCGGGGGTGAGATTCCAATACAAAAAAAAATTATGTTTTTGAAACCTCAATTTATTTTATCACTTCCTGCACCACAACTCTTATCTGATTACCGAATCATTTAAAGTTGTTCCACGTGAAACATTTTCAAACCATCATGCCAATAGCTAATTTATTTTCCCTTTGTTCCACGTGAAACAAAAATCTAAATTAGTATAATCAGCAAACTATTGTTCCACGTGGAACAGCGCTAATTTTTCATTTTCTTTAGAGCGCATCAACAATTCATCATCTTCTCCTTTGTCCTTGTATCCACAATAATGCAGGATTCCGTGAACCATAACTCTTTTAAGTTCTTCTTCAAAACCTACTTTAAAATCAGCAGCGTTATCCTGAACACGTTCCACAGAAATAAATATGTCGCCGCTAATTTCATTCCCCATCGTGTAATCAAAACTGATAATATCCGTAAGCGTATCATGACTCAAATACTCAAGGTTAATTTTGTGTAAATATTCATCATCACAGAAGATGTAATTAATTTCTCCTTCTTTCTTGCCTTCAGACACAATCACTGCTGAAAGCCAGTTTGCAATAGCCTCTTCATTGTCTAGGTTGTATTCGTTTTCGTAATTAAAATCGATCATTTTTTATTAAAATATTCTTGAACCTTGCGGTTAAAATTCGAGCGCAAAGGTAACGATTGTCTATCTAATATCTCAATGCTATTTAAATAATCTAACAATACGTCTGGCAATGGTTTAGATTCATTATTAAACTCCCTTATATTACTCTCAGATTGACGCTTCTTTTCCTCTCCCTGCTGCTGAATAGCTGTGTTTAATTTTAACAATTCTTGCTTTACATTCCGTATCTTTTGCAATGTTTCGTTCTTAAATCCCTTATTCAACAACTGCTTTTCTATTTGTTTCATCTGCTCCAAAGCATTCTGACCGCTATCTCCCAAACCTTGTTTCTTTAGTTCGCTTTCTAATGCCTCTCGTAGTTGCTTTTGCTCTTTATATATTTCCAACAAAGCTTGCGCATCTCCTTCTCCCATTCCTCCATCTTGCGAACTGTCTTTCCCTGTCTTACTACCTTCTCCAAACTTCCCGTCTTTACCACTACCTGGCTTTTGCCCCTTCTCCATTCCATCTTTCATTTTGTCCGCCAGACCTTCCTGTTTTTTAATAATATCCGGAAGCTGCATTCCCTTCCCACCTCCTGGTTTTGGTTTCCCAGAACCCATGCCAGACAAAGACATTTGCATATTATTCAAAATATCACTCAAAAAATCACCCAATCTATTAGCAGACGATACTGCGTATTGTTGATGTGATAACCCTTTTGGCACCTGAGCATCTGATAAATCGACTAAAGATTTATCAATATTGTAATGAACATTCCCTATCTCTTTAGTAATACCTTCAGCTATTTTTGGGTTACGTAGCGACATTGCAAACAAGCTATCATCAACATGTTTAAACTGTAATTTTAAATCCTGCTGCAGTTTAATATTTTTATTATATGATGGAGAACCTCTTTTTAAATCTCTAAATTGCATCATAACATATTCCTGAGACAACGAAAAAGCTAAAAGATTATCCACTATTTGCCGAAGCATTTTCACATCTTCTTCAATCTGTTCCTTTTCACTACCCTCTAAACCTTTTGCCATTTTCATTGCCATGGACTTCATTTTACTAGCCGCCTTCTTCTGATTTGGCTTTGCCTTTGCTTTGTTTTCTTTTTGAAGCTCCTCACTTGCTTTCTTCAAATCATCAGTTATACTATTATCTACAGCATCATCATTAGGTAAGTCTATAGGAGATTTTAATTTTTGATTGTCTTTATCGAGGTCCTTTAATTCTTCTTGAATAGCATCAAACTCTGAGTTAATCTTCTTTTGCTTGTCGGCAGAATTTTCCTTTTCATCCTCTGCTAATTTATTCTGCTTATCGGCAAGTTTATCTAATTTATCAGCTAACTGTTCCGCCTTCTTTTCTACATAATACTTCTTAGTTAATTCTACTAACTGCTCCAAATTCTTCACTTGATTTTTACTATTCTGTTTGAATTGTTCTAATTTATTGAGTAACTCCTCGTTCTTAAGTTTATCGTTTAATTGCTTTAATTCCTCTAGCAATTTCTGATTCTTTTCTAAATCTTCATCTGCTTTGTCCAAACGCTTTTTTAACTCTTCTTTCAATTCATCTTTTGGAATCGTTTTCAATTGATCCAAATTGTCCTTCATTTTCTTTGCAAACTGCTTCATCATTTCATCCTGCTGCTGCTGCTGCTGAATAAAATCTTTTACATTTTGCTGGTCTTTAAATTCAAATTGGTCTTTCTCTTTACCCGACTTTTGTAACTTATCAATTTCAGATAATTGCTTATCTTGATTACTTAATGACTTTTGAAGACTATTAATATTGTCGTTTTGCTGTTGTATTAATTCACTTTTCTTTTCTTCATCAGTCACAATACGGTTACTGAACACAGAAGATTTTGAGCTTTTATAACCATGCAACACATCATTATCAAAAACCTCAAAATAATACTCATAAGAAACTCCCTGCTGAACTGCTAATCCACCAGGAAATGAAAACAAAAACTGTTCATATCCAGATGTCTTTATTGGTATGGTTCCACGTTTAGCAACCTCTGGTTTGTTCTTTGGATAATACACGATTTGCAATTTAGACAAACCATAATCATCACCTATTTGACCCAAAACAAAACTCCTATCTACCTTTAAACTATCCGGAGCATGGCTTGCATTGATAGATGGAAACTGATCTCTTATCACTGTAAGCTGATAATTCAATTTTTCGTGATCTTTTACATGCTTATTAGAAGTAACTATTTGGTAGTCTGAGTTTTGGGTTGCATTTTTAGACAATAAAAACGTATTATCATCCTTATGAAACAAAAAACGAGCTTTTCCATCCAACAAAGCAATATTTTCAGTCGCTAATGAATTAATTTTCCATGTTACTTTTGTCCCCTCCGGAATTACAGCATTCCCCGTTCCTTTAACTACTTCTGAATTTCTATTCAAATACGACGGGTAACTTAAATGCATATCAAAATTAGAAATCGTAGGAACAGAAATGACCTTCAAATGATACTCATCAGAAGAAATAGCATTGCCCTCTAAATGAAAGAATACATCCGTAACAGGTTTACTAATTTTAAATTGAAACTCTCCTGATTTGATATTCTCCATGAAATAACTTTCTCCATTAATGAAAATCATAGCATTCTCAGGAACCACATTACCAACTGTTTTAACCTTCAGCATAAAATCTTCGTTCTGCTCGCTTTGTAGATTACTATTCAGTAAAACAAATTTAAAAGGTGCTGGAGGTAAAAACGTCTCGTTAAAATGCACCACCCGATTCAGACTTTGAGAAATGACAGCATTGTTTCCGGAAAGATAAAAGACGAGAAACAACAAAATAGGAGCAACTGCCAAAGGAATATACCGCTTATTAGAACTATAATTTATAGCACTACCAAAAGGAATTGGTTGCAACGCATTTGCTTTTTGATCGATAGAAGCTAAAAGCAACTCAGAGGATTGCTCCTGTTTATCTGTATTCGATAATTGCAGAAAATTAGTCAGTGTATCATTGACATCAGTGAAGTGCTTACCTATAATCTTAGAAGATTGCTCGTAATCTATTCCTTTTTGGAATTTGAATAATTTAAATATCGGAAATAAAATAAAGCGACACAACAGCACTAACTCTACCGCAACGAAAGTCCAAAATAAAATCGATCTTCCCATTGGTTTGAGCCAAAGAAAATATTCAACACTAAGCGTAAATAAAAAATACAACAATCCTAAACCGATAAAGAGCACAATTCCCCTGATCAACTCATTGGTATAATACTTCCTAATAAATGCTTCTAACTTTTGATAAATATATTGCTCCGTTTCCAAAATTTGACATTTTTTTAATAACCAATAAATGTAGTAATTTATATTAAAGTATACTTGTTAAAAAAAATCTGTTGTAATTAATCCATATAATAAAAGGAACAATAATTTACTATATTTAATAAAAATTACACCATGAAATATTTATTCGCATTTAGTATTCCCATTGTAGCGATGATAGGAATTTATTTTGGTGGCTTCTGGTCCTATTCTGCTTTATTGTTTGCTTTTGTATTGATTCCAATATTAGAATCAATTTTGCCCATTGACACCAATAATTACGATAGTGACACCGTTGCAAACCGCCTAAATAATAAATTTTTTGATATATTACTAATACTAAACGTCCCTATAGTTTATGGAGGAATTCTATTTAGTTTGTATAGAATTACAAAATATGAACTGCCAATATATGAAATTATAGGAATGACGCTAAGCCTAGGAATTATTCTGGGAGCAAACGGGATAAATGTTGCGCACGAATTAGGACATAGAACAACAATCTTTGAAAAAGTAATGGGAAAAATACTTCTGATACCAAGTCATTATACCCACTTTTTCATAGAACACAATCATGGGCACCACTTACATGTTTCAACTCCGGCCGATCCGTCAACGGCAAGATACAATCAAAATTTATATTCGTTCTGGCTTCAAACTGTGACTGGAACATATTTGAAAGCATGGAAAATTCAAAAAAATTTAAATAAAATTGATAATCGATCATTCCTCTCCATAAAAAATGATATGTTTTGGTTTACCATTATTCAAGCGAGCTATTTAATAACAATCTATTACTTTTTTGGCTTCAAAGGATTACTATTAGCTATATTTTCGGGAATCGTTGGGTTTTTATTGCTGGAAACCATCAACTATATTGAGCATTATGGATTAAAACGAAAGCAGCTTGCATCTGGCAGATTTGAACGTGTAAACGAGAAACATTCCTGGAACTCCAATCATGTATTAGGAAGAATCATTTTGTATGAACTCACCAGACATAGTGATCACCATTATAAATCTCAAAAAAAATATCAATTTTTAGAATACCATGACCTGTCTCCACAGATGCCTTATGGGTATCCAACATCTATGGTCTTATCATTTTTTCCACCACTTTGGTTTGCTGTCATGAACAAACGAATACCTGTAAATATGAAGTAATGAATAGAAATAGAATTATATTTGCAAAAAATCAATTATAATGTCTAAACAAGTTCGGGTGCGTTTTGCACCAAGTCCAACTGGACCATTACATATTGGCGGAGTGCGTACCGCCCTATTCAATTATTTGTTTGCCAAGAAAAATAAGGGTATTTTCTTTTTACGTATTGAAGATACAGATCAAAACCGTTTTGTTCCAGGTGCTGAAGCGTATATTTTGGAAGCATTAGAATGGTTAGGAATTTCTCCTGATGAAACTATAGGAAAAAATGAAAAATTTGGTCCTTACCGTCAAAGCGAAAGAAAACCTTTGTACAGAGAATATGCTGATCAATTAATCGATACGGGTTGGGCATATTATGCTTTTGACTCCGCTGAAGCACTTGATGCAGCAAGAAAAGAACAAGAAGAAAAAGGGAACACCTTTATTTACAATCATACCAATAGAGAATTACTAGATACTTCTCTGGTAATTTCTGCAGAAGAAACGGCCAAAAGAATCGCGAACGGTGATGCTTATGTAATCCGTTTTAAAACTCCAGTGGGTGAAACATTGCATTTACAAGATATCATTCGTGGGGATGTGAAATTTGAAACCAGTTTACTAGACGACAAAGTATTGTTTAAAAGTGACGGAATGCCAACGTACCATCTAGCTAATATTGTCGATGATCATTTAATGGAAACATCGCATGTTATTCGTGGAGAAGAATGGTTGCCTTCTATGCCGCTACACGTTCTATTGTACAGAGCATTTGGTTGGGATGCACCAGAATTTGCACACCTACCCTTGATCTTGAAGCCAATTGGAAACGGAAAATTATCCAAACGAGATGGAGATAAACTAGGATTCCCTGTATTTCCTTTAGAATGGAAAACGGAAGAAGCAATTTCATCTGGCTATAGAGAAAAAGGATTTTTCCCGGAAGCAGTACTAAACTTCCTTGCTTTATTAGGGTGGAACGATGGAACAGACAAGGAGATATACACTTTGGAAGAACTAGTAGAAGCTTTTGATTTAAACCGTGTTCATAAAGCAGGCGCTAAATTTGATCCTGAAAAAAATAAATGGTTCAACCACCAATATCTAATCAAGCAAAAAGACGATGATTTGGCAAAAGCCTTCGCTCCTATTGTTGCTGAAAAAGATATTTCTACTTCTGAAAATCAATTGACAAAAATCGTTAGTCTAATAAAAGAAAGAGCTAATTTCATTTCAGAATTTTGGGATCTGAGTGATTTCTTTTTTGTTGCACCAATAGCATACGATGAAAAAGCAAGCAAAAACTGGAAAGCAGAAACGCCTGCATTAATGCAAGAACTGATTTCTGTGCTGGAAGAAATAACTGATTTCACTTCAACCAACATCGAAACTATAATAAAAGACTGGCTGGTGATAAACGAAATTGGAATGGGAAAAGTAATGCAACCTTTCCGCTTGAGTTTGGTTGGTGCTTTAAAAGGCCCGCACCTATTTGACATTGTGGAACTCATTGGGAAAAAAGAAACAATTACCAGAATTGAAAAAGCCATAATTACTTTATAAAAAAACAAGCCTCCGTCTAATACGGAGGCTTGTTTTATTTATCGGCAATCCTATTTCCTTTGCATTATGCGATGTATAATCAAAATTAAGTTTGATGTACAATAAAGCTTTTTAACATTATTTCATTAAACATTAATCAACCAAAGTTTTTTTGTAATTTAACGGTAATTTATT
The DNA here is from genome assembly GCF_058725285.1 of Flavobacterium sp. DW-iso2. Taxonomy (NCBI): domain Bacteria; kingdom Pseudomonadati; phylum Bacteroidota; class Flavobacteriia; order Flavobacteriales; family Flavobacteriaceae; genus Flavobacterium; species Flavobacterium sp. DW-iso2. Next base: position 25,271 of record NZ_JBZXDY010000003.1, read on the forward strand.
AACCTAAATAATAACACTTATGAATATTACCTTAATTATCCTTCTCGTTATTGGATTATTTATTTTCATGTCTTCTTTTTTTACTGTGAAGCAGCAAACCTCAGTTATCATCGAACGATTTGGTAAATTTCACAGCGTCAGACATTCAGGACTACAACTAAAAATTCCACTAATTGATAGAGTCGCAGGACGAGTAAATCTAAAGATCCAACAATTAGATGTAATTATAGAAACCAAAACTAAAGACAATGTTTTTGTTAAACTAAAAGTTTCTGTTCAATTTATGGTAGTCAAAGAAACGGTCTATGATGCCTTTTATAAACTGGAATATGCGCATGACCAAATTACTTCTTATGTATTTGATGTAGTACGCGCCGAAGTTCCAAAATTGAAATTAGATGATGTTTTTGAAAGAAAAGATGATATCGCCATTGCTGTAAAAAGAGAGTTGAACGAAGCGATGACCACTTACGGTTATACAATTATTAACACTTTGGTAACTGATATAGATCCAGATATTCAAGTCAAAAATGCCATGAATAGAATAAATGCTGCTGATCGAGAAAAAACCGTAGCAGAATTTGAAGCGGAAGCATCACGAATTAGAATTGTAGCTAAAGCGAAAGCAGAAGCAGAAAGCAAACGCTTACAAGGGCAAGGTATTGCAGATCAAAGAAGAGAGATTGCTAGAGGACTAGTAGAAAGTGTAGATGTACTGAATAGGGTTGGTATCAATTCTCAGGAAGCTTCAGCTTTAATTGTGGTTACACAACATTATGACACCTTACAAGCCATTGGTGCAGATACCAACTCTAACTTAATCTTATTACCTAATTCGCCACAAGCTGGTAGCGACATGTTAAATAATATGGTTGCCAGTTTTACCGCTAGTAACATGGTAGGAGAATCTATGAAAAAAGGAAGTCGAAAAGAGAAGACAAAAACTCAAAAAATTCTTCCCATAGAAGAAAAAGAGGAAGAAAGTCCTGAAACGGAAGAATAAAACTTATTATTATAACAAAAAAGAGGCTTTTCAGCCTCTTTTTTTATCGATTATCCATTTGATTATAAATGGAACTGCCACATTTAATATGGTTCCGTATGAACCGGTAAAGGCCGATTTAAAAGAGCCTAGGAAATTGTTTAACAAATGGTGCGGAGTTATACTTTCCTTCGTTTTATAGTAACCCAAAACGATTTTTTGATAACTAATTTCTTTTTCAATCTTTAAAATCTCCAGTTCCCTGTCAATTTGAGCGTACGATGAATATTTTTTAGTTCCCATAATCTAGTTTAGTCGTTAAAAAATATATCTGAAAATTTCTCTAATAAAGGTCCTTCCACTACCTTGTCTCTAACTAAAAATAAAAGTCCCGTAGCAAGAAGATAAAACACTCCAATAATTAGAAATCCAAAAGGATAACTATCAAAATAATTTCCAATAGCAAAAGCCAAAGCTAAAGAAAGGAATAACAAAACCATACTGAAACCTAAAAGTATCAAAGAAAACTTTAAAATCGTCGTCGTTGATTTCATCGCCATTTTGAAAGTTCGCAATTTATAATAGGCTAAATTATTTTCAATATACGCTTGCGCCTGTTCTTGAATATCTTCAACGTTCTCCTTTATTTCTTCAAATGCCATATACTATTTATTTATTTTAAAATTTAAATCTTCTTCATTATTTTTGAAGTTTTGCGTTTTTCTCTTTTAACTCTGCTAATTTAATTTCTAAGAAACTAATTACATCTTCGGTTTTATGACTCATACTTGAAAGTAAATCGTCATAACTTCCTTCAAAATCAAATTTTGTAGTAGAGAATTTTGTTTTTACTTCATCTGAAAGTTCTTCATACTTTTTTTGTAAATCCTTTTGAGCATCTTTGTAACCATCTTTAATTTTAACTCTTGTTCTTGAACCTTTATCTGGAGCAAATAAAATTCCAACACCAGCTCCAATAGCTGCTCCAGTTAAAATTGCTAAAATCGTATTTCCTGTATTCTTTGACATAACTAGTTATATTTAATTAATAATATCATAAAGGTACAAATTTTATTAACAAGGAGATGTTAATAAGCTATTAAAGTAGTTTAATTAAGCCTCAAAGTTTATATAAAGCTTACTACTTACTGAAAACAACACAGGTTATACTGCAGAATACTTAAAAAATAAAATTAGCTTAATCAAGCGCTATGCGAGCCATTTTTAATAAAAAAAAACAATTAAGATGTATTAATTAATAGATTTTAACAATAATAAAAAAAACACCTTAAGCAGGTGTTTTAGTATTGTTAAAATCTATTCTTTGAAGAATAAATTTATAGTTCCAAGTCATTTAATAAATATGAAATTTTTTCATTTTTCTCTGTATTTCTCAATTCTGTAAGTTGATCTTTAAATTCATCAAAATTAACAGCATCCGTACTTAAATTCTGAATTGCTACAATTCTAACGGCAGCCAATTGACTTTTTAAAGACATGGTATATAATTTTGTCAAAACCTCTTTTTCGATATCCTTTGGTTGCACTTTATCAGAGTGCAGTAAAATTAAATTAGCAAACAATAACGCGTTATTATCATTTTTTACATTTTTGACAACTGTTTGATTGATCAAACTAAAGTTATCAATACTTTTTATATTAGAAACGATATTTTCCAACATCAAATCAGCATTCTCAGCGTCTTTTTCTTTAACATATTTATTGATTTCCTTTTGTGTATTCATCAATAAATTACTTTCTTTCTTGCCTTTTTCTTCCCAAGCATCTTTAAGTCCAACTGTTTTATTGAAAACTAGTTTACCTTCTCTACTATCTTTATCTGTATTGAAATAACCCAAACGTTGGAATTGAAATTTATCTCCTGCGGTACTAGAAGCTAAACCTGGTTCTACAAAACCTTTTACTATTTCGAGAGAATTAGTATTCATAAATTCCAAAAAGTTCTTTTCTTTATGACTGTCTGGCGCTTCATCAATAAACAAACGATCGTACAAACGAACTTCTGCTTCAATGGCATGTTTTATGGAAACCCAATGCAAGGTTCCAGCTACTTTCCGTTGAGAAGCTTCACTCCCACTCCCGCTTCGGCTATCTTCATCATAAGTAACATGGATTTCAGTAATAGTACCTTCACTGTCTTTTACAACACTTTCACCTTTAATGATATATGCATTTTTAAGACGAACTTCATTCCCGATACTTAAACGGAAGAATTTAGCTGGAGCCACTTCAAGAAAATCTTCTCTTTCTATGTATAATTCACGCGAAAAAGGCAATTTTCTAAAACCTGCAGCATCATCTTCCTGGTTGTTTTCGGCATCTAATGACTCTTCTTTATCTTCAGGATAATTAGTAATTACTAATTTAACTGGGTCTAAAACTGCCATTACTCGAGGCGCTGTTTTATTTAAATCTTCACGAAGACAAAATTCTAAAAGCGATACATCAATTACATTTTCCCGTTTTGCAACACCTATGATATCACAAAATTTACGGATAGAAGCAGCAGTATACCCTCTTCTTCTTAAACCAGAAATCGTAGGCATTCTAGGATCATCCCATCCATTAACTATTTTTTCCTGAACCAATTGCAATAGCTTTCGCTTACTCATTACCGTGTAATTCAGGTTTAAACGAGCAAATTCATATTGATGTGGTCTTACCTTATTTTTATCATAAATTTGGTCTAAAAACCAATCGTATAACTCACGGTGCATCACAAATTCTAATGTACATATTGAATGCGAAATTTGCTCCACATAATCACTTTCGCCATGAGCGTAGTCATACATAGGATAAATTTTCCAATCATTTCCTGTTCTATGATGATGACGGTGTAAAACGCGGTACATTAAAGGGTCGCGCATCAACATATTTGTTGATGACATATCTATTTTGGCACGTAAAACATGGCTCCCTTCTGGGTAATCTCCATTTTTCATCGCTTCGAATAAAGCTAAATTATCAGCTACAGAACGGTTTCTATAAGGACCGTCTACTCCAGGTTGCGTAGGTGATCCTTTTTGAATAGCCATATCTTCAGAAGACTGACTGTCTACATAAGCTTTATTGTTTTTAATCATTTCAACCGCCCAATCATACAGCTGCTGAAAGTAATCAGAAGAATATCGTTCTTCAGTCCAATTATATCCTAACCATAGTAAATCTTCTTTTATGGCATCAACATATTCCTGCTCTTCTTTAGCGGGATTAGTATCATCAAAACGTAGATTAACTGGGGCATTGTACTTTAATCCCAAACCAAAATTTAGACAAATCGATTTAGCGTGACCGATATGCAAATAGCCGTTTGGCTCCGGCGGAAAACGAAAACGAAGTTGCTCCTTTGGAAAACCATTTGCTAAGCTTTCTTCTATAATCTGTTCTATAAAGTGAAGTGATTTTTCTTCTGTAGACATAATGTTGTATTAAAGTAGCAAAGTTATCAAAATTGTTGGTTAAAAAGCGAATCCATGATTTGGTTATTTGTTTTTAGGCTAATAAAATTCAAATATTTCGTACTTTTATAAAATAAAAAATAAGCTAATAAAAGACGATACTCAAAATGGGAACTATTAAATTAAAAAATATCCGCACCTACTCTTATCATGGTTGCCTGATCGAAGAAGGAAAAATTGGTTCCGATTATTCGATTGACCTAGAAATAAAAACCGATTTACGTAAATCTTGTCTGTCAGATGACCTGCATGATACTGTAGATTATGTCTTGTTGAATAGAATTGTAGTCGAAGAAATGGAAATTCGCTCTCACTTACTCGAACATGTGGCACAAAGGATAATTACACGCGTCTTTGGTGAAATTCCAGAAGTATCTAGAATACTATTAGGAGTGTCAAAATTAAATCCTCCTATTGGTGGTGATGTTGAAGCGGTTACTGTAGAATTAGAAGAATACAGAAGTTAAAACCTTTGCTTATACTTAAAATTAAAAAGCGTTTTATAGTCAAAAAAGAATATTTTTTTAAAACTTTTAAACTTTAAACTTTAAAACTCTAAACTTTTTAAGTACTTTTGCCATCCATTCAATAAATGGCGTCGTGGCCGAGTGGCTAGGCTGGGCTCTGCAAAAGCTCCTACTGCGGTTCGAATCCGCACGATGCCTCTAAAACCTTCAAGGAAACTTGGAGGTTTTTTTATGTTCCATTTTTTTAGAAAAATCTATTAAAGGTAGATTCGAATCCGCGCGCTGCCTCTATAACCTTCAAGAAAACTTGGAGGTTTTTTTATGTTTAATACTCTCAAACTTATCATTTCGACTTAGGAGAAAACTCCTTTGGTATTTTCCATAAAGTAGGTTTAAACCAATTATCAGTAGAAAATAACCCAATAACAAAACACACTATACTTCCATAAACTTCACCGCTTAGTTTGTTTCGCTGAAAGTGTCTCTAGATACATGGGCAGCTTCACTGAGATGCTTGCAGCGTGACAAATAATAGGAATGATTGTTTTACTATAAAGCGTAAAAAAACCTCTACTATGAGAGGTTAAATTATTAACTAAAACAACAACTAAATCATTTCTCTATTTTTTGAAATGCTTTTTTAACCATTTCTTTTTCTTCAGGAAACCAACCTTGTGTTATTAAAATCATTCCAAAAACCATTAGAACAATACTGATTCCTTTTTTAATTTTTAGGATATTAGAAGGTGTCATTTTTGTTTTTAACTGTTTAGCCAATAGTATTTTAATACAATCTACTAATAAATAACTGATAATTACCGCAGTAAAAAAAGTCACCATTCTCGAAGTTTGCATATCTAATTTTGGCCCCACCGAAATAATGATTGCCAACCAGAAACCAAGCACACCAATATTAATAATGTTTAAGAAAAATCCTTTGATAAAAAGACTGAGATAATCTTTTCTAATAATTTCTTTATCAATTGCTATAGTATCAATCTTCTTTTCTTTTCGTAGACTAATAAAAGAAATTGCGCCGTAAGCCAACATCAATATACCTCCAAAAATAAAGAGTGCAGGTTTATCCTTTAAAGATTGAATTAATCGATAACTACCCAGGTAAGCAATACCAATAAACACGATATCACCTAAAATAACACCTAAATCAAAAACAATTGCAGCTCTAAATCCTTTTAAAATACTCGTTTCAAGTAAAATAAAAAAAACAGGCCCAATCATAAAACTTAAGAAAATCCCCCAAGGAATTCCAGATAAAATATCGTTTACCATTAAAATTTATAACTACAGATTATTTTTTTTCTACGATAGTTCCACCAAATAACGTTTCCTTATTGATTTGTTTTGGACTTCCATAAATGTAAATCGAGCCTCCTGCTTTAACTTTTGCATCAACAAGAGTACTAGCATGTATTTCTGCATTTCCTCCCGCAGAAACGTTTATTGAGGTTTGTGAGGTATGTAATTCTTTAGATTGTAAAATTCCACCAGACATAATAACAACATCTTGATTTAAAGCTTTACCAGATAATTCAATAATTCCACCAGTGACAGCTTTTACATTTACTTTTTGAACGTCTATATCAACATTAATCTGTGCTCCTTCTTTTACACTTAAATCCATGATCGTTTGTTGAAAACTAGTATCGCAGGAAACAACCGAACCTTCAGTAGCAGTGATACTTTCAATGTTTTTGAAATATAATTTAATAGTAATATCATCACCAGACAATAATTTAGGGAATGGCATTCTTATTTTTAATTCTCCATTTTTATTAACAAATTCAACTTCACTTTCCCTATTACCAGAAATTTCTGCTTTATTTTCTGAAGATGAAATTAGTGTAACTTTAAGTTTATCAAATACTTTGATATCACTAAAATCACCTAAATTTTTAGTTACCTGACCAAAGCTCATTTGGGCAACAATAACAAATGTTACAATCAATAATCTTTTCATTTTTTTTATTTTATTGGTTCTTCAATACGTCTTAAAAAATTAAAATCAAGTTGTTTTTTAACTAGATCCGCATTTTTTACTTTAACGTAAATTTCGTCTCCTAATTGTAATAATTTATGCGAACTTGCGCCTACAAGTGCATATTGTTTCTCATCGAAAGAATAATAATCATCTTTTATATCTCGAATTCGAACCATGCCTTCACATTTATTTTCAATGATTTCAACAAAAATTCCCCATTCAGTAACACCAGAAATAACTCCCAAAAATTCTTCATCTTTATGATCCTGCATGTATTTCACCTGCATGTATTTGATAGAATCTCTTTCTGCTTGGGTAGCTAATCCTTCCATGGTAGAAGAATGTAGACATTTTGCTTCATAGGTTTCTTCATCTACTGACTTTCCGCCGTCTAGATAAAACTGTAGTAAACGGTGTACCATAACGTCAGGATAACGACGAATAGGCGATGTAAAATGAGAATAATAATCAAAAGCTAATCCGTAATGACCTATGTTATCAGTAGAATATTTTGCTTTACTCATCGTTCTGATGGTTAAAGTATCTACTAAATTCTGTTCTTTGGTTCCTACAACCTCACTTAATAAACTATTCAACGATTTTGAAATATCATCTTTACTTCTCAAATCAATTTTATAACCAAATTTTGCAATAACCGTTTGTAATGCAATTAATTTATCTGCATTAGGCTCATCATGAATTCTATAGAAAAAAGTTTTCTTTTGTTTTCCAATGAATTCTGCCACTTTTTTATTAGCCAAAAGCATAAATTCTTCAATCAAATGATTAGCATCTTTTGATACTTTAAAATAAACTCCTTCCGGTTCTCCCTCTTGATTTAAATTGAATTTTACTTCTACTTTATCAAAAGAAATTGCTCCGTCGTTCATTCTTTTTCTTCTAAAAATCTTAGCTAATTCATCCATTTTTAAAGTAGCAGCAACTATTTCATCCGAAACAACATAAGAACTTCCTGTAATGGAAATTTCCTCAGGTATCGTATTGTCTTTAGTTTCTATAATATATTGCGCTTCTTCGTAAGCAAAACGTTGATCAGAATAAATTACTGTTCTTCCAAACCATTGATCAACTACTTCACATTTATCTGTAATTTCAAAAATAGCCGAAAAAGTATACTTTTCCTCATTTGGACGCAAGGAACATGCAAAATTAGACAGTACTTCTGGCAACATAGGAACTACCCTATCCACTAAATAAACAGAAGTCGCTCTTTGATAGGCCTCGTCATCAAGAATACTTCCTTCTTCTAAATAATAAGAAACATCGGCAATATGAATACCTATTTCATAATTTCCATTTTCTAATTTTTTAAATGATAAAGCATCATCAAAATCTTTGGCATCTTTTGGATCAATAGTAAAAGTCAACGTATCGCGCATATCTCTACGATTAGCAATTTCACTTTCTTCTATCGAAGTATCAATTTTTTGAGCAAAGGTTTCTACTTCAATTGGAAATTCAGCAGGCAAACCGTATTCAGCCAAAATAGCGTGAATCTCGGTATCATGTTCTCCTGGTTTACCCAATACTTTTATAACTTTTCCAAAAGGACTATCTGCTCTTGACGGCCAGTCTTCGATATGAACTAATACCACATCTCCTTGCTCTGCCTCTCCTATTTTATCTTTTGGAATAAAAATATCCGTATACATTTTTGGATTGGCGGTAGAAACAAAAGAAAAATTCTTCTGAATATCAATCACTCCTACAAAGTCGGTTTTATGTCTTTCAATTACTTCAATAACCTCACCTTCAGGTCTTTTTCCTTTTCTTCGGTTATAAACATATACTTTTACAATATCTTTATCTAAGGCATGGTTTAAATTATTAGTCGGAATAAATACATCCTCCTCTAATTCAGCACAAACAAAATAGGCTGTTTTTCTACCTGTCATGTCAATCTTGCCTTCGTAATACTCTTTGCTTTCTGCTTTAATCAAATATTTTCCAGGCTCTGATTCTATAATTTTATTTTGGCTTGCAAGTATCTTTAAATCCTTTATAATTTGGTTTCTACTTTGTGTATCGTCAAGCTCTAGCTTTGCTCCTATTTGTTTATAATTGAATGCTTTATTAGCACTTTGCGATAATATTTTTATAATTTGTTCAGAGAAATCCTTCTCTTTCTTTACCGGCTTTCTTATTCTTTTACTCATAAATCTTTTCTTAAAAGTCGAAAATTACGAAATAGTATGCAGTTATAAGAAAATAGCAGGCAGTTTTAAAGAAAATATAACTTTACAGAATAGTTGTATCTTTATGAAAACAATAAAAATGGAAGCATTTATAACCATCGCTATTTTTGATTACATCCATGAAATAGAAATTCTAAAACATCGATTGGATCAGGAAGGTTTGCAGTATTATTTTCAGAATGAATTGATGTCGTCAATTGTTCCCATGTACTCAACTGCTCTTGGAGGAATCAAACTTAAAATTCATCCTAATGATTTTGCAAGTGTAAAAGCAATTTTACAAGAAATGAAGTACGATAACAATTTAAAAATTGTTTAATTTTTCTTTGAAGTTGTCAACACATATATAATACAACAAAAAAAAAAATTAATTTAAATTATTTATTAATGGGTATTATAGGGTGTTAATAGTGGCTATAAATATTTTAAAAAAAGTATTGAAACCAAGTTATAGTATTTTATTTGGAGTTATTAACAATACTATATTTACTTAAATATCTTATTTTAAAGCCTTTTTAGATTTTAATTAACAACGGTTGATAAACTAAAATCATTTGAATTTGTAAATAAGTATTTTTTAAAATTTTGTTAATAAAGTACTTTTTTATATTGATAACTATTCTAAAAATTCACCAAAGTAAATTTGGATTTCTAATCTGGGTTTTGGATTACATATTTTTTTAATACTACAGAAAAATAGTTCTAATATTCTATCTCAAGTTATCAACAATCAATGTTAATTTAAAGTTAACTGAATATCAAGTAATTACGTTTTGCTATTAACAATGTATATTTTTAACAAATTATATTCAAATTATTTATTGATTATCAATGTTTTATGCAATAATGAGAATTGTTGATAACTGCTAAACTTACTCGTAACCTGTATCTTAGAGTACAGTAAAATTAAGGGGTCGATGCTATTTTACTTTTTTAACAAATAATGAATTCTATACTTTAATTATACAAAATTGTTTTGGTAAATTTGCAGCACACAACTTAATAGAAATATAATGAAAATAGCAATTGGAAATGACCATGCCGGTCCAGAATATAAGAAGGCCATTGTCGAAATGCTTAAAGCAAAAGGATACGAAGTAACTAATTACGGCACAGATTCAATTGATAGTGTGGATTATCCTGATTTTGGACATCCTGTTGCAACAGATGTAGCTGAAGGAAGAGTTGATTTTGGAATTGTTATTTGCGGAAGCGGAAATGGAATTGCTATGACTGCTAATAAACACCAGAAAGTACGTGCTGCTTTATGTTGGATGAAAGAGATTGCGGCTTTGGCTCGTCAGCATAATGATGCTAATATTATTAGTATTCCCGCTCGTTACACATCGATTCCGCAAGCAGTAGAAATGGTGGAAACTTTTTTAGACACTGCATTTGAAGGAGGAAGACACCAAAATAGAGTTGATAAAATTGCGTGTTGCTAATTTTTGAAATCGAGGTGCTACGCATCAAATAATTACATCTAGCCTATTCATTTTTAAATGAATAGGCTTTTTTATTAAGAATAAAATCCAAAATAAAAATAGGCAAAAAGAAATACTACTTGCATAACTAAAAGAGCCCAAAACTTTAAAAGATAACTTCTTTTAGCTGTTTTATGTCTAAAAATAAGCATTGCTAATGCCGAACCAATAGTTCCACCAATTAATACAAAAGTTAAAAGTGTTTTTTCTGGTATTCTTCTTTTTTGGTTTTTGGCTAGGTATTTATCGTAGGCAATTAATACAAAAGCAATTACATTAACAATTAAAAAACAGTAGAATAAAATAATCATTTAACTCAATTTAAGGTTCAAAGATATTATTTTAGCTGTTCGAAAAAAACTAAAATGACTAACATACAATTCATATCTAAAACAGTTGCCACGGCAGCAATCAACATTCAAAAAACCGTTCAATTATTGCAGGAAGATTGTACGATTCCCTTTATTTCTAGGTATCGAAAAGATACTACAGGAAACCTAGACGAAGTTCAAATCGAAAATATAGCCAAACTTCAAAAAGAGTACGAAGTAGTAGTGAAACGAAAAGAAGCCATTTTAAAAGCAATTACGGAGCAAGGCGCCATGAACGAAGGTTTGTTTGCTAAAATTGACAAAAGTTTTGATCTTCAAGAACTTGAAGATTTCTACTTGCCATACAAAAAGAAGAAAAAAACCAAAGCCGATGTCGCTCGTGAAAACGGACTAGAACCTTTGGCAAAAATCATCATGGCGCAAAATAATGATGATGTCGATTTTATTTCGACCAAATATATCAACGACAATGTTAGCAATGAAGATGCAGCATTACAAGGCGCAAGAGATATTGTAGCCGAATGGATTAATGAAAATATTTATGTTCGAAAGCAATTGCGACGTTTATACGAACGCAAAGCGACGATTACAACCAAGGTAGTTAAAACCAAAAAAGACGGCGAAGCAGCACAGAAGTTCAATCAATATTTTGATTGGTCTGAGCCATTGACCAAAGCGCCTTCCCATCGATTAATGGCGATGTTACGAGCCGAGAACGAAGGTTTTATCAAGTTTAAAATCGAAGTAGACATAGATGAAGCCTATGATATTATTGACGCAGTAATTCTAAAGGGACAAAATAAAACGACACCGCACGTACAATTGGCCATTGAAGACAGTTACAAACGATTGTTGAATCCTGCTATTTCAAACGAAGCTTTGCAAGAAGCTAAAGCCAAAGCTGATGCTAATTCGATACAGGTTTTTGCTAATAATTTAGGACAATTATTGTTAGCGCCACCTTTGGGAGAAAAACGTATTTTGGCAATTGACCCAGGCTTTAGAAGTGGTTGTAAAGTGGTTTGTTTGGACGAAAAAGGAGATTTGCTGTACAACGAAAATATTTATCCGCATGCGCCACAGAACGAAACGGCCATGGCGATGAAAAAAATAAAATCGATGGTGAATGCCTATAAAATTGATGCCATCTCGATAGGAAACGGAACCGCTTCCCGCGAAACCGAATTCTTCATCAAGAAAATTGCGTTCGACAAACCGGTGCAAGTTTTTATTGTTTCGGAGGCTGGAGCTTCAGTTTATTCGGCTTCTAAAATTGCTAGAGAGGAATTTCCTGATTATGATGTGACTGTCCGTGGTTCGGTTTCTATCGGAAGACGACTTTCTGACCCGTTGGCCGAATTGGTAAAAATTGATCCAAAAGCCATTGGCGTAGGCCAATACCAACACGATGTGGATCAAACGAAGTTGAAAGAAGAATTGGATAGCACCGTAATTCGTTGTGTGAATTCAGTGGGAATTAATATCAACACCGCTAGTAAACATTTGTTGAGCTATGTTAGTGGAATAGGAGAGAAGTTGGCGGAAAATATTGTGAATTACCGTTCAGAAAATGGCCCTTTTGAAAATCGAAAACAACTGAAAAAAGTTCCTCGTTTAGGCGAAAAAGCATACCAACAAGGAGTTGCTTTTATCCGAATTTCGAATGCAAAAAATCCGTTGGACAACTCAGCTGTGCATCCAGAAGCCTACTCTATTGTGGAGAAAATGGCCAAAGATTTAAAATTGACAGTCCATGATTTGATAGCCAATAAAGAAAAAACCGCCTTAATCAAACCAGAGAATTACATCACTCCAGAAATTGGGTTATTGACCTTAAAAGACATCATCAAAGAACTTGAAAAACCGGGATTAGATCCAAGAAAGTCAGCCAAAGTATTTGAATTTGATCCCAATGTAAAAACAATAAAAGACGTAAAATCAGGAATGATTCTACCTGGAATCGTTAATAACATCACTAATTTTGGTTGTTTCGTAGATATTGGAGTAAAAGAAAGTGGTTTGGTTCACATCTCGCAGCTCAAAGCAGGTTTCGTAAGCGATGTTAACGAAGTGGTGAAATTACATCAGCACGTTACCGTAAAAGTCACAGAGGTGGATGAGGATAGGAAGAGAATTCAATTGACGATGGTGATTTAAAAGCATAAAAAAAGTCCCGATTAATTCGGGACTTTTTTTATTTTTTTTCGTTTTCAGTTTCGTCTTTCTTATCAGCTGAAGGCTCTTCTTTCGCGGCATTTTTAAATTCTTTAATTCCGCTTCCTAATCCTTTCATTAATTCTGGAATTTTCTTACCTCCAAAAAGTAATAAAACAACTGCTAAAATAACAAGGATTTCTGTAACACCAAATCTTCCCATGATTGAATAGTTTATGCCGAAGCAAATTTGTAATAAATCTAGCGACAAAGGTAAATAGAATAACTTAATAAGGATTCAATTTAACTATTATTTAATTCAGTTAGCGTTAAAAATGTATTAAAATAAAATCATTGGCAGGAATTCAGCCGAACTAAGGGTCCAAAGCACTTTCCTTGACATTAATTATTATATTTGTAACATAAAGAAAAACTATGCCAGGAAAAAGATTAAAAAGAAAAAAACTTCACCGTAAATTATTCACTAAAAACCGCCTGGTTATTTTGAATGAGGATACTTTTGAAGAAATTTTTTCTTTAAAATTAAACTTAATGAATGTTTTTGTTGTGGCAAGTATTGGTGCCATTTTTTTGATTTCAGTCACCACTTTCATCATTGCTTTTACTCCTTTAAGAGAATTTATTCCGGGGTATTCTTCTTCTAAATTAAAAAGAGATGCCACTGAATTAGCTTTAAAATCAGATTCATTAACTATAGCATTGAAGAAAAATGAGGCTTATATTCTATCCATTCAAAAAGTGCTTAATGGAGAATTAGAATATGCTAAATTCAACAAAGATTCGATACTTGCATCCAGCGAGGAAGTAGTTCCACAAGTAAAATTATCGGCATCAGAAGCCGAAATGGAACTAAGAAAAGAAGTAGCAAAAGAGGAGAAAATCTCGCAATCAGCCGCTACGAAGGGTGGGAGTAAAAAGTCGAAATAATAAAAATTTTGTGACTTCGTGCCTTCGAGGCAAAATCAAAAAAAACTATGTCAGTAAAATCAGCCGCAGCAAAACTATTTGCCAAGAAAATATATAAGAAAACACAAGCTTGGTCCAGCAATCCTATTGCGAGCCAAAAAAATGTTTTAAATTCATTAATTAAAGAAGCAAAGAAGACCCAATTTGGAATTGATCATCATTTTGACCAAATAAAAACGTTTGAAGATTTTGCAGTACAAGTTCCAATTCGTGATTATGAGGATTTAAAGCCTTATGTCGAAAAAGTGGTAAAAGGAGAAGAAAATATTCTTTGGAAAGGAAAACCACTTTATTTTGCCAAAACGTCAGGAACCACTTCTGGAGCAAAATACATTCCGCTTACTAAGGAATCGATGCCGTATCATATTGAAGCGGCCCGAAATGCTATTCTATTATACATCCATGAAACAGGAAATGCGGATTTTGTGGACGGAAAAATGATTTTTCTGCAAGGAAGTCCAATTCTAGAAGAAAAACACGGAATAAAATTTGGCCGACTTTCAGGAATTGTAGCACATTTTGTTCCAAAATATTTGCAAAAAAACCGAATGCCATCTTGGGAAACCAATTGCATTGAAGATTGGGAAACGAAAATAGATGCTATTGTCGAAGAAACATTCGAAGAAAACATGACCGTTATTTCAGGAATTCCTTCATGGGTACAAATGTACTTTGAGCGTTTGCAACAAAAAGGAGAGAAGACTGTGGGCGAAATCTTTAAAAATTTTAATCTGTTTATTTATGGCGGGGTTAATTACGAGCCATACAGAGCTAAATTCGAAAATTTAATCGGTAGGAAAGTAGATAGTATTGAGCTTTTTCCAGCTTCGGAAGGCTTTTTTGCCTATCAGGATTCGCAGAAAGAAAAAGGAATGTTGCTTTTGTTGAACGCTGGAATATTTTATGAGTTTGTAAAAAGCGACGATTTTTTCTCTGATAAACCAAGGAGGTACACTATTGGAGAAGTAGAATTAGGTGTCAATTATGTTTTGATAATTTCTACTAATGCCGGACTTTGGGGATACAATATTGGAGATACTGTGCAGTTTACTTCATTAAAACCCTACCGAATCATCGTTTCAGGAAGAATTAAACATTACATATCCGCTTTTGGGGAACACGTAATTGGAAAGGAAGTGGAATGTGCATTACAAGAAGCTATGAAAGGAACAAATGCAAGGGTAAATGAGTTTACCGTTGCTCCGCAAATAAGCCCTTTAAGTGGATTGCCTTATCATGAATGGTTTATTGAATTTGAAAATGAACCGGACGATCAGGCCATTTTTAAGGAAGCGTTAGACAATGCGATGAGAAAACAAAACATGTATTATGACGATTTGATTGTAGGGAATATTCTTCAAAAAGTGGTAATAACAAAGGTGGTCAAAAACGGTTTTCAAGATTATATGAAATCAATCGGAAAATTGGGAGGGCAAAATAAAATCCCGAGACTTTCTAATGATAGGAATATTGTTGAAGTATTGAACATAAAATAAAAGAATTATATTCGTTGGTTAGAAAAAATAAAATAATGAAAGAGACTAAAAATATATCCAGATCCCGAGCGCAAGAATCATCGGCAGCCATTGAAAAAATGTACATTACAATGCGTCATTTGTTCAACAGAGGGTTCTATAAACCAATGGGAATTTCTGGAGATACATTGCGTGAAGCATTGTTAGCTTTACGTCCGGAAATATACGGAAACATTGCGGAAGAAAAAGTAGAGTTAAACGGACTTTTATATGTCATTGAACGCCTTCCTATGGGAATTGAGGAATGTAGATTTATTAACCTTACCTCTGATGAAGGGTATTCTAAATCTCATTTTCAAGCGATTGTTCCTCCAAAAAGGAAAAGGAACTGTTACCGTATTGATGAGGAGCAAATGAACGTGGAAATCACAAGAGGCCGTTCAGATATCTATGATATTTTGACGCATTTGACCTTTATTTTTATAGAATCACATAAAATAAGAAACCGAGTTTTACTAGATGATGCTGGAGAGGTTTCCCGCGACTGGATGAAACTGGAAGCTGCCGTGGCTCAAAATAAAAAACTAACGCTTGTAGAAAAAGAGAAAGCGATTTCTCATGCTGCTAATATTCTTGGAAGAACTTTTGAGGAAGTTTTGGACATCTATGATGCTTTTGGATCTAATGCAGCACCCGATCGTTTTTTACATGTGATTTTCTGGTTAGGGAAGTTAGCAATTGAAGAGATCACTGATAATAATAAAAGAACCATCACTTTCAGCCCTATTTTAAGGGAACGTTTAGGGCATCACATACATGGTGAAATATGGGCAACCAATATCAAGGAAGTTTTAAAAGAGAAAGGTCTCTTAGATCGACCTATTCATGTCATTAGTGCCAATATGCACTCAGTGATGAACTCTATTTTTGCTACCACGGCTTTAAAAACGAACTTCAAGGACAAATCTGATTTCTTTATTTATGAGGAATTGAGTAAGTCAGGAGCAAACGAAGTTCGAAATATAGTGGAAGGAATCGCCTTGAAACAAGGGATGATTTCGTTGCCAGACACTTCAGGAACGAACATTGATGTTCAGATTTTTGACACTGCCAAAATTAATTGGGCCAACTCATCATTCCCAAAAGCCAAACTTGGCGATAAAGAACCGGTGTTGATTGTTATGGATTATGCATTTGGAGAGCAAGCCTACGAAACTATTGATGAGCTATTAAAACCATTCAAAAAAGACATTTTGCTGAACGTGGAATCAGTTTCTATTATGGGAAAAGCAGGAATTCTTGAAGGTGGAAAAGGAGATATTATGATTCCGAATGCTCATATCAATGAAGGAACTGCAGATAATTATTTTTTCCATAATGAATTAACGGCTGATATGTTTGTGGGTAACGGCATAGAAGTATTTGCCGGACCG
The DNA here is from genome assembly GCF_058725285.1 of Flavobacterium sp. DW-iso2. NCBI lineage: Bacteria > Pseudomonadati > Bacteroidota > Flavobacteriia > Flavobacteriales > Flavobacteriaceae > Flavobacterium > Flavobacterium sp. DW-iso2. The sequence continues at coordinate 42,279 of NZ_JBZXDY010000003.1, forward strand.
ATGGTTACCGTGCTTGGAACATCATTACAAAACAAGGATTTATTGAAGTTCTTCCACGAATCGACTTGGGGCGTAATCGGTTTAGAGATGGAAGGTTCTTACTATCAAAAGGCCATCCAATCGGCTTCTAAAATTAGAAAAAGTGTTCCCCATGATATTAAAGTGAGATATGCTTATTACGCTTCGGATAATCCATTAGAAACCGGAAGTACTTTGGCTTCTGGCGGACTAGGAACGACGGGGGTGAAGCCTACTTATTTGATTACCATTAAAATTTTGGAACAAATTTTCAACGCAAAATAAAAATAAAAAATGAGTACAAACGTACCCCAAAATCAAGACGATCAGGAAATTGATTTATTCTTAATTTTAAAAAAAATAAGCAATTTTCCGCAATGGATTAGTGCGATGCTATTTAAAAGCATCCAGTTTTTTATAAAAAACGGGATTATCATATTAATATTACTGATCGTAGGATTTGGTTTGGGGTATTATTTAGATAAAAATCAAAAGAAATACGATCATCAAATTATTGTTGCACCCAATTTTAAATCAACGGATTATCTGTATTCTAAAATTGATTTACTGGCTTCTAAAATTTCTGAAAAAGACGTGCTTTTTTTGAGATCTATCGGTATTAATAACCCTATGCAACTAAACAAAATTTCAATTGAACCTATCGTTGATGTTTATAAATTAATAAGCAATAACGAGCAAAATTTTGAACTTTTAGAATTAATGGCGCAAAACGGTGATTTAAAAACAATCGTTAAAGAAAGCACCACCAGTAAGAACTATAATTATCATACCATTATCCTTTCAACAAATGGAGTGACGCGTCAAGGTGATGTTGTTGATCCAATATTGAAGTATTTAAATAACAGCAGTTATTTTGAGAAAATACAAAAGATTTCAGTTGGTAACATTCAGCAAAAGATTAAAGAAAAAGAAGTTACAATTGTACAAATTGACACCATATTGAATGCGTTTTCACATAAAAACCGAAACGCACAAAGAAGTGATAAACTCATTTATTATAATGAAAATATGCAACTAAGTAGCATTATTAATACAAAAGACTCCTTAGTAAATATGTTAGGAGCATTAAAAATTGATTTATTCAATTCTGGCAAAGTCATCAATGACAATACCGTAATTATGAATATTAAAAATAATGAATCTATTAATGGTAAAATGAAAGTAATTCTGCCAGTACTATTTATTTCTCTGTTTATTATTATTGGATTTATCCTCTCATTTTATAAAAGTCAAATGTTGAAAGCAAAATAAATAGCCAAATGCAGAATAAGATAGCATATTAATTGTTTTCGAATTTAACTGAAATTAAATGGTTTATCAGATATAAATATGTTGAAAATAATTACGCGCTATATTCAAAAGATAAAACAAAATCCCTTTATTCTACAAAGTTTAATTACGCTGGTATTGCGGGTTATTGGCGTATTTATTTTGTTTGGATTTACTTTATTTCTCACAAAAAACTTTGATCCAAAGACGGTAGGTCAATACGATTTTGTTCGTTCATTTTTATTAGTAATAGGTAGTATCAGCCTGTTAGGATGCGACCAGTCTATTTTGTATTTTAGAGGAAGATTGAAAGGTTCTAATGCTTCAAGTGATCTACGAAGTATTTATATGAAAATGGTAGGCATCGTATTTTCAATGTCTATCTTTTTATTTGTAATAGTTTTAAGCTTAGATAAAGACTTTATAAATACTTTTTTTGCAGATGAAGGAGTCTATCTGATTCTTTTGAAAGCAACTGGAATTTTATTTTTTTTCGCTTTAACAACTCTAAACATCGAGGTTTTCAGAGCCTTAGATCATTTGTATGTAGCGGAATTATTTAGAAATACCATAAAATACATTCCGGTTATAATTGGCGCCGTTATACTTTATTATTTTTATGATGAAACTTATTTGGTTGATGTTTTTCTGTTTGGATTTATAATTCTTTCCCTGATAACAACAAGCTTAACTTTTTATTATTTCATTCAAAATCCAGGCAAAAGTGAAGAAGAACCTATTTCATACAAAGAGATAATTAGCAAATCGTACCCTATTGCTATTAGCGGGATGGCTTTATTTTTATTGATGAGTTTTGATATTATGTTTTTAAAGAAATATAGAGACGATGCTAGTGTTGCATTTTATGCTTTGGCAGTTAAATTTATGACTATTGTATCGATGGTAATTATTACTGTAAACATTACGATTTCGACAAAAATAGCCGAGTATTTTTCGACTAGAAATACGATTGAACTTAATAAAATACTAAGAAATAGTTCGAGGTTGATTTTTATACTGACTTTGCCCGCGACGATTATTATTTGTGTTTTTTCTGAATCCGTTTTGGGTTTTTTTGGAAAAGACTACATTGCCGCTAAGGATGCTTTGCTTATTTTGATGATTGGTCAAGGTATTTGTTCCGCTTTTGGAGCGGTGCCGGTTTATTTAAATATGACTGGAAGACAACATATATTCCAAATCATACTAATTCTCGCTGTTGGGATTAATTTTGTTTTAAATAGGTTTTTAATACCAGAATATGGAATGACAGGAGCGGCAATTGCTTTTGTTTTAAGTTCGTTTTTTTGGAATATTAGTGCAGCAGTAGTAATTTATAGAAAAGACAAGGTGAAGGTTTTTTTGAATTAATTAATATAGCGCATTGTGAATAATCGAAATAAGGATGTTTTTTTTAGTATTGTAGTTCCGGTTTATAATGTCGAGAATTATCTTGAGCAATGCATTGACAGTATATTGTGTCAATCCTATACTAATTTTGAAATTATTATGGTTAATGACGGATCTACTGATTCCTCTTCTACTATTTGTACCACCTACGAAGAAAAGGACGATAGAAACATTGTTATCCATAAAGAGAATGGTGGATTATCTGACGCAAGAAATGTTGGTTTGTTAAGCTCAAAAGGGGATTATGTTATTTTTGCTGACAGTGACGACTATTGGGCTGGACATCAAGTTTTAGAGGAACTAAACATTTTAATAAAGGAGTCAAATCCGGATCTGATTATTCATGAGGAAAGTCGGTTTTTTTCAAAAAAAAATGTGAAATGCAAGTACAATCAACGACACATTAACAATAAAAGAGGAGATTTTAAAAAAGAGGCAATGCTATTGGTCTACTATGATTTATTTAAGGCTTGCGCTTGGGACAAAATAGTAAGAAGAACGATTTTAATCGAAAATGAATTATTCTTTCCTTTGGGTAGAAAATCTGAAGATATGGAATGGTGTGGTAGGTTAATAAGCCATATCGATACGTATACTATTTATCCTAAATCTTTTTATATCTATAGAAAGGTAAGAGAGGGTTCGATTACTAATAACACGAGTGAAAAACATATTATGGATGTGTACTTTATGTTGAAGCAAGGGCTAATTAACGAAGAAGGTAAAAGCGAGGCATTGAAAAATTATTGGGCTGCCATTTATGTAGCGTTGTTAAAGGACTTTTACATATTATCGTCAAACAATAGAAAAGTGATTTGGGGTGATCTCGTTTCTTGGAAAAATTTATTAAAAGAAGGACGTAATATTAAACTAGATCAAGTTATGAAATTTTACAAATTCTTGCCTTTTGTTTTGCTGCCTGCCGTTCTTTATATTTATAGAATAATTACTGTTTTGCACAAAAAATATAAGACTTTATGATGAGTAACTTAAATCTAATTTTGACAATTTCTAACAATGCAAACTAAGATAAAGAAAAGTACGGCTGTTTTTGTGGGATTATTTGTAATCAATCTAATGGTCGCCATAATGGCATTTTATATTTTGCCTAAGCGTTTTTTTTATGATTCAGCTATTTTGGCTTTTGATAAAGGCAAGGAAATTGGTTTTTTAGGCAGTTATCCGCTAACCATTTTATTTTACAAAGCGACAGGTTTACGTTATTTACCATTTCCTTTGATAGCTTCTATACAATATCCTTTTCTTACCTATATTTTGTATAAAATAGGAATACCAAGTAATTTTGACAAAATAAATGTAAAAAATTTATTGGTTTACTTAGTTTTTTTTATGATGGCCATCTTTATGTCCATGCCTTCAAAAGAGTTTATTACGTATTTGTATGTGTCGCTTATTGTATTCGTGTATAAAAACTCAAGAATTTCTTATTGGAAATCTATTTATATTTCCATGTTTCTTTTAGGAGTTTTCGGAATTTTTTACCGTCCCTACTTTCTTATAATTCCTATTCTTGCTTTTGTTATGTATTCAGTAAGTTTTATTAATTTTAAAAATAAGACTTTGGCTACAATTTTTTACGGACTACTAATGGTTGTTATTTTGTCAATAAGTTACGGCCTGTTGAAAGGTCAGTATTTTTCTGAAAGTAGTCGGGAAGTAGTTAACAATACTAGAATATCTTCAAAAGATGCCAATTCCATGATTGTTTCTCCGCTTAAACCAGACACTTGGTATGGTGAAACTGTGGATATTTTCTATGGTTTTTTCACGGTTAATATCCCTATAAATGGCTTGAAACATCTTTTGTCTCCTCAGATCATCGGTTTCGTTATTTGGCAACTTTTATTGTTTTATATTCTTTTGGTACGCTTTTCACGTTGTTTGAAAAACAGAAAAGAACAGGAATACGAACTGTGGATATTACTTATTTTATTTTCATATTTTATTGTTCAAGGGGTTTTTGAGGCTGATTTAGGGACTACCATTCGTCATAAAATAGGAGTGTTTCCTTTAATTTATTATGCATTATACTATGACCATTTCAGAAAAGAACTTCAATAAAATTTTCAATATTTTCCTGCTTGTAATTGTTAGTACCATGATTTTTAGAAAACCATGTACTTGGATTATTATTGGATTTGTCTTGTTTAATTTATGTTTTATAAAAAAAACAAAACTCACTCCATTAGCAATACTATTGTGTTTAGTTATCGCTTCACCGTTACTATTAGAGATTTTGCTTTTTTGGAATAATGATTCTTTTGGAGAAGGATTGAAATCATTGGAAAAAAGTATTTCCCTACTACTCTTTCCGCTGTTTATTCTGGGTAACTACCAGCGGGTGCAGTTTATTAAGTTACTGCGATTTTATCGCTATGCAACTACTGCGATTGTATTGTTTTTCTTCATTCGGTTTATTGTGGTTTATCCAGATTTGATAGCTAAATATGTAAATGGTAATGATTTGTGGGAAATGGGATACAGTTTTTCTAATTCTATCGGAATTCATGCACCGGCGCTCAATATGCACCTTGCTTTTGTAGCAATTATTAGTATGTATTTTGTTTTTTATTCTTTTCGAAAAAATGAAAACGTAGCGTATAAATTACTTAGCCTATTGGTTTTTGCGCTTTCTTTTTTCTTTGTACTTTTTGTGAATACCAGAATGGCTCTTTTTAATGTTATTGCGGGTACAATCATCATTTTTTTCTATGAAGTCATTCGAAATTATAGTTTTAAGAAAGTGGCCGTAATCATGGCCTTGGGTAGTATCTTGTTAGGAGGAATCCTTTTTTTATTCGTTAAAAACAATCCCTATATGAAAGAGAAATATACCTCTGTAACATTTGCGTATATGGATAAAGTGGGCAAACTAGATGAGATTGAAAACCCGGAAGCAAAAGTCTTTAATTCATTTGTTACGCGCGCGTCCATTTGGAAATCAGCTTGGAAACTGTCCTTGGACCACCTACCTTTTGGAGTTGGTGCTTCAGATGGGAAACCGGAATTATTTAAGTATTACAAACAAACCAACCAGCATTTTCTGGCGAAATATGAATTTCCAACACACAATCAGTTTCTTGATTTTCTATTAAAATTTGGAGTACTAGGGCCATTAGTCGTCCTTTTGTACATTTTTACCATTGGTTATTTAGGATATGATTTGAAAAATGCAATTGTTCTCTCCTTCTTTATTCTCTTTTTGACTTCCAATCTTACGGATGATTTTCTATTGCGCTTTGACGGAATAGCGTTCAGCGGATTTTGGTTTTCTGTGTTCGGAAGTTTTTGGCTACAAGAGAAAGCTACTGCTCGTAAAGAGCCATTAATTGGGTAAAATTTTTTGCGCTGTCAAATAAGTGTTGACATCTTTCTAACCCCTTTTTTCCAAAACGGTTTCTCACTTCTTCGTCTTTTAGAATTGCTATATAGGTATCTAATTCAGTAATGTCATCAAAAAGGAAACCAGTTTCATTATGTATCACTACATCTTTATTTCCGATAATATTTGTTGCCAAAACAGGCTTCTGCATAGCCATTGCCTCCAAAACAGCAATAGGCAATCCTTCCCAAAGCGAAGTTTGAATATAGATATCAATAGCATTAAGTGCTGTAAGCGCTTCTTCTCTGTTTAAGAACCAACCAGTGATTCTTATGTTTGCCGCAGTTAGTAGAGGTTGTAATTCTCCATCTCCAATCCAGACAAAATTAATACTGGGATTTCTTAAGGCTATGTCGTTAAATAGGGCTGGATTTCTAGCATAAGTTATTCTTCCAACAATGCCTATCGTTAAGATGTCATTTTTGTTTTTGGAACTGTATTTTCTTACCTCTTTTAGATCAATTCCGTTTCTTACTAGATGAGATTTTCCGATGGTTTTGGCGATTGCATATTCCGTGTCACCACAAGCAACGGTCGCTCCACCAAATACGTTTTGGAAACTACTTTCAATTAATCGATACAATTTTTTATTAAAAGCGGAGATGTCCGTTCGAAGGAACGAATAACCGTGAGGAGTATAAAATATTTTCTTTTTTTTGAATAAGAAGAAATGAGCAATTCTGCCTAACACTCCTGCTTTTGAAGAATGAAGATGAATTATGTCAGGATTAATTTTTTTAAGTTCTTTCCATAATTTAAAAGTTGATTTTAAATCCTGTATCGGTGAAAATTCCCGAACCATATTTATTTCAATCAGCTCAACACCGTTTGAAAGGTCTTTTTTTATATTTTCAGGATTAATTTCCTTTCGATTTCCACTATAAATGATTGTTGTCTGAATACTTTTATTGTGTTGCTCATCTCCAAAAAATGTTGATAAATCTTTAAAATAAGTATAGACTCCGCCACCTAAAGCTTCAATAACGTGGACAACTTTCAAAATAAAATAGTTTTATAGAAACAAAAATAAAGAAAGTAGATGAATAACGGACCTTTTTAAGTGTATTCTCAATAATATAATTTCATTACATTTGTAAACCACATGTTTTTTTCATTTTTGCAAAAAAATAGAAATTTATTATTAGAGATACGACCAATGAAAAGAATACTTATTACAGGAGCTGCAGGATTTTTAGGGTCACATTTATGCGATCGATTTATTAAAGAAGGTTATTTTGTCATTGGAATGGACAATCTCATTACAGGAGATTTAAAAAATATAGAGCACCTATTCAAATTAGAACAATTTGAATTTTATCATCATGATATCACCAAGTTTGTTCATGTTCCAGGTAAATTAGATTACATCCTTCATTTTGCGTCTCCAGCAAGTCCAATTGATTATTTAAAAATACCAATTCAAACACTTAAGGTAGGCTCTTTAGGTACGCATAACCTATTAGGTTTAGCTAGAGTTAAAAAATCAAGAATTCTTATTGCATCGACTTCTGAGGTGTATGGGGATCCATTGGTTCATCCTCAAACGGAGGAATACTATGGTAATGTTAATACAATTGGTCCAAGAGGAGTTTATGATGAAGCCAAGCGTTTCCAAGAATCGATAACAATGGCATATCATACTTTTCACGGAGTGGAGACCAGAATAGTTAGAATATTTAATACTTACGGACCTAGGATGCGTCTTAATGACGGTCGAGTTATTCCAGCATTTATAGGTCAAGCGTTGCGTGGAGAAGACTTAACTATTTTTGGAGACGGAATGCAAACTCGTTCTTTCTGTTATGTTGACGATCAAGTAGAAGGAGTTTTTAGACTATTACATTCAGACTATGTTTATCCAGTAAATATTGGTAATCCAGACGAAATCACGATTAAAGATTTTGCCGAAGAAATTATAAAACTTACAGGTACCAATCAAAAAATAGTCTACCGTCCTTTACCAGAAAATGATCCATTACAGCGCCAACCTAATATAGACAAAGCAAAAGAGCTATTGGGTTGGGATGTTAAAGTGAATCGTGCGGAGGGTATGAAAATCACTTATGATTATTTCAAATCACTTTCAAAAGAAGAACTTTCAAAAGAAGAACATAAAGACTTTTCTAATTATATTAAATAGTGAAAACTAAAACAGGAAGGTATTCGAGTTATATTCGTCCATTCACTAGTATTCTAGACTTGATAATATTAAATGTGTCTTTTATTACTTTGATGGGCTTCTCATTAAATACAATATGGCAGCTTATTTTAATGAGTTGTACTTGGTTGATTATTGCTTCCTACCTAGGTTTTTATGAAGTTTATAGATACACAAAAGTCATTTCGATTTTTAATTGTACTTTTAAACAGGGTCTTATATTTACCTTATTTTGTTTTTTTTACGCCTATTTTTTTTATAAAAAAATAAAGTTTGAAGAAATTGTTTTGTTTGTATCAGGGGTTGTTGTGTTAATATTATTTTTTAAATTAAGTATATTTTTTTTTTTAAAGAAGTACCGAATATTATTTGGAGGAAATTTTAGAAGAGTGGTGCTTTTAGGAAGCAGTAAAAGTATCAATCCATTAAAACATTTTTTCACTGAAAATCCGGATTATGGTTACCAACTAATACAAACATTTGAATTTAATGTAGCAGCGAATAATAATATTAATCAAAGCTTATTATTTGTTTTAGAGAATAAAATAGATGAGTTATATTGTTCAATGGATGATTTGACTTTAAATCAGATTAAAGAAATTGTCTATTTTGCGGATAATAATTTTAAGACACTTAAATTCATTCCTGATGAAAAACAGCTTCTTTCTCCCAATGCTGTTTTTGAATATTATGACTATATTCCCATTGTTTCTTTTAGAAATATATTATTGGACGACAGGTTAAACAAGCAAATTAAACGAGGTTTTGATATCATATTTTCAACATTAATAATAGTTGGTATTTTGTCTTGGCTTACGCCAATTTTAGCGATACTAATCAAATTGGATTCTAAGGGATCGTTGTTTTTTATTCAAAAAAGAAACGGACTGAATTATATCGAATTCAACTGTTATAAATATCGATCGATGGAAATCAATGAACAAGCAGATTCAATACAAGCGGCAAAAAATGATAATCGAATTACAAAAATTGGCAAGTTTATGCGAAAAACAAGTATCGATGAATTGCCACAATTTTTTAATGTTTTAAATGGAGATATGTCAGTCGTAGGACCAAGGCCACATATGGTGAGTCATACTGAAATGTACGCATTAAAAATCGATAAGTTTATGATTAGACATTTCATAAAACCAGGTATAACAGGATTAGCCCAAACCAAGGGTTTTCGTGGAGAAATTGAATCAGAAAGTGACATCATTAATAGAGTTAAATATGATATTTTTTATATGAAAAACTGGTCAATATTATTAGATATGAAAATAATAATTGTTACTATTTTAAATGTCATAAAAGGAGAAGAAAAAGCATATTGAAAATGGAAACACCTTTAGTATCTATTATAATTCCAACCTTTAATTCTGAAAAATTCGTAGTTGAAACGATTCAATCGGTTCAACACCAAACCTACCCTAATTGGGAAATTATTTTGGTTGATGATTGTTCGTCAGACAGAACCGTATCTCTAATTTTAGAAATGGCTAAAACGGATAATAGAATTCATTTTTTCCAACTTAACAAAAATTCAGGTACTGGCGTTGCTAGAAATCTGGGGGTTTCTAATGCTAACGGCAGTTATATTTCATTTTTGGACGCTGATGATCTTTGGAAAGCAGAGAAACTTCAAAAACAAATTAATTTCCTGAAAACGAATAAGATACCATTCACATTTTCTTTTTATGATTGTATCGATGAAGAGGGGAAATCGTTGAATAAAAGAGTAGAATCGCCATTAAACCTCTCCTACAGGCAGTTGTTTTTTTGTAATTACGTGGGGAATTTAACCGGAATCTACGATGTCGATTATTTTGGAAAAATTACGATTTCATCTATTCGAAAACGACAAGACTGGATGCTTTGGCTCACAATTCTAAAGAAAATAAAAGTGGCTAAACCTGTTCCTGAAAGCCTTGCGTATTACCGAGTTAGAAACGACTCTCTTTCGACTTCAAAGTTAGATTTGATTCAATATAATTTTGCTGTTTACAGAAAGTTCCATGGACTTAATTTTGCTGTTGCGGTAGTGTGCATGACGCTGTTTTTAGTTGTACAGTTATTCATTAAACCAGGATACATTAAGAAAATTAAACCATTGCAGTAAACTGCTTCAATTTGCCGCGATTACTTCTTTCCAAAGTATTTTTTCGAATAAAACTAAAGTTTAAATTTGGTTCTAAGTATAACGCAATTGCGTTTTCGATTTTTGTAATTTCCTCCATGTTTAATTCGGTTTCACTTACATATTCAATTTCAAAACAATCCATTTTTGTTTGTTTAATTGTAAATTCTTTTACGTTTCCATCATCTTCAATAATGCTTTTTGTGATGTAATAAAAGGTTAAACCAGGCGCTTTTTTTCCGCTTGGTAAAATTGCAACATCATTAGTCCTGCCAATTAACTTTTTTAAAATAGGTTTTCGTACCGTGCTTTTTTCATCTAAAATCCCGATATCACCAATATCATAACGAATAAACGGATGTGCTTTGTTGAACAATGAAGTGATTACAATTCGGCCTTCTTGTCCGTAAGGAAGAACATTATTATTATCATCGAGAATTTCCACAAACAACGTTTCAGCATTGACTTGCCAGTCTCCTTCAGGATTTTGAAATGCAATTAAATCCAATTCTGACGCGCCATATTCATTGATAATTGGAATGCCTAGTTGTTTTTCTAAAAGTTTTTTGTCCTCTTCAAAAAGCATTTCTGAAGTAACCATACACGCTTGTAGTGACGGGCAAACGTCTTTTAAAACGATGTTTTTTTGCTGTAAAAATTTGGCAAATAAAACGATGGAACTAGTGTAGCCATTGATGTAGTTGAATTTTTTTGTCTCAAAATGGTGCAAGAAACCTTCAAGGACGGAATCAGACAAGTCAAATATTGGAAATCGAAACCGGTTGCTCAAAAAATCCTTAATCCGTTCTTTTTGATACCCCATAAAATCCATTGGAATTCCATAAAAACGGGCTTGATAGGAAGTGTTTAAATTAATGCCGTACCAACCAAAACGATAAGCAGTAGAAGCCCAAAATAGTGCATGACTGAATTTATCCCTGGCAAAAACAAACGGATTTCCACTCGATCCCGATGTTTTATTAACGTAGACGTTTTTAAGGGAATAACCGTTAGAAAGTCTTTCAGTCAATGGACGCTGTAAGTTTTGTTTATTTAAAATAGGAAGATCGTTCCAATTGTTAAACGATTTTGCGCCAACTATTTCCTGATAGAAAGGATTGTTATTTAAATGGAACGTAACAATCTCTTTTTTTTTATTCTCAATGAAATGCTCTTTTTGGCTTGCCGTAAATGCGATAATTTTTTGCAGTTCAGCTTTAGCCTCCTGAATTGGATAACCATTAAATTGAAGTGATAAGTCAAAAAGAGGCAGCATTTTTTGTTTTTTTGTTTTTTCAAAAATAATGTATCGGCACAACTAATTAGGATGAACCAACAACTTTTTAGAAATTAATTATTTTTTACGTTCAAAAGCAATTATTTTTGCAGCACAACTAAACAACACAAGACATGACAATTTTACTTTTAGGTTCAGGCGGAAGAGAACATGCATTTGCATGGAAGATGATTCAAAGTCCACTTTGCGACAAACTTTTTGTTGCACCTGGGAATGCCGGAACCGCTGCGATAGCAACGAATGTTGATGTCAGTATCACTGATTTTGATGCCATAAAAACGTTTGTTCTTGCTGAAAAGGTAGAAATGGTTGTTGTAGGTCCAGAAGACCCGTTAGTAAAAGGAATCTATGACTTTTTTCTAAATGATGAACAACTGAGTCATATTCCGGTTATTGGGCCTTCTAAAATTGGAGCGCAACTGGAAGGAAGTAAAGAATTTGCGAAAGAATTTTTAGTTAAACACAATATACCAACTGCTGCTTACGATAGTTTTACGGCTGAAACGGTAGAAGAAGGATGTGAGTTCCTTACCACATTAAAACCTCCTTATGTACTAAAAGCTGACGGATTAGCTGCAGGAAAAGGAGTTTTGATTATTCATGATTTGGCGGAAGCCAAAGAAGAATTAAGAAACATGCTAGTGCGCCAAAAATTTGGTGCCGCTAGTTCAAAAGTAGTTATTGAAGAGTTCCTTGATGGTATAGAATTGAGTTGTTTTGTTCTAACTGATGGAAAAAGCTATAAGATACTTCCAACGGCCAAAGATTATAAACGCATTGGCGAAGGCGACACGGGGTTAAATACAGGCGGAATGGGAGCTGTTTCCCCAGTTCCTTATGTTGACGCTGTATTAATGGAAAAAATAGAAACACGCATCGTTAAACCTACAATTGAAGGTTTCCAGAAAGACGGAATCCCATACAAAGGGTTTGTATTTATCGGATTGATTAATGTGAATAATGAACCTATTGTCATTGAATACAATGTAAGGATGGGTGACCCAGAAACAGAAGTGGTGGTTCCAAGATTAAAAACAGATTTAGTGGAATTGTTTTTGGCTGTAGCCAATGAAAAACTGGACGAAATCACGCTTGAAATAGACGAGAGAAGCGCTACGACAGTTATGGTTGTATCTGGTGGTTATCCTGAAGATTATGAAAAAGGGAAAATTATCTCTGGACTTGAAAAAATTACAGATTCCATTGTTTTTCATGCTGGAACGAAACTGGAGAACAATACTGTGGTCACTAACGGAGGAAGGGTTTTAGCCATAACGTCTTATGGAAATGACTTTCAAGAGGCCATAAAAAAATCTTATCAAAATATAGACAAGCTACATTTTGATAAGATGAATTTTAGAAAAGATATCGGTAACGATCTTTTGTAAATTAGTATGCTGCTTAACCCTAAATTTTATTTGGGGTTAGTGCTGCGATTTATTTAAAAAAAGAATGTGCTGTAGTATCTTGGTTTTCTTCACCGTTCTCATCGTGTAATTTCAATTGCATAACCCAGTATACCATTGCGACTGCACAAATAATCATAAAAAGCCAATTGATAGTATTTGCAGCAAACCATGATTGAAGTTCTAATGAACGTAAAAAGTCTAAGGGAGCAAATAATATATTTACAAATAGGTATTGAATTCCTTCAAAAAATGCTTTCATATCGTTAAAATTATGTTGTTGTTCTTTTAATTTCCCAGTAGTGAAAAATGCTTTTGTTAAGAATCTTTTTCAACTTGAGGGTTTCCTTTTTAAACAAGTATTATATTTACAGTTTTAAAGTTACAAAAGTATAAAATATCCTTATGATTACAAGTCTTTTTAAAAAATCTACACCATTAAATTTTTCTCTGGTCGTAATTTTAATAATTAGTTTTTTTTTGATCTATCAAATTCAGGATTTGGTCTGGACAGATTCCGCAATATTGAGTATTCAAAAAGCAGGAATTTTACTTACTTTATTAGGCTCTGTTTTTATAGCAAATTTCATTTCAAAAAAGAATGGACTCAGTAAAGACAGTAGCTATACCATCTTTTTTTATTTTTTATTTATCATTTTTTTTCCTTCGGTTTTAGACAACATTAATCTAATCGTTGCCAATTTTTTTATCTTGTTAGCACTTCATAGATTGCTGTCTCTTCAGTCCCTAAAAGCTTCTAAAGAAAAAATATTTGATGCCTCTCTATGGATTTTTGTAGCTTCTTTATTTCATTTTTGGTCTATTCTTTATTTAGTATTGGTATTTATTTCGATAATTTTCCACGTTTCCAGCGATTATAGAAATTGGATACTGCCCATTATTGCTTTTTTTGCAGTAGGGATTCTTTTTGCGCTTAGTTCGATACTTTTTGACATCAGTGCATTAGAATATATCAATAGCAGTGTAAAAACCAGTTTTCAAATTAATTATTTCACTAATAATTATCAAAACGGCGCATTGTCTATCTATGCTACCGTGGCTTTGTTTTTTGTTATCTCTATGTTTGCGACGCTTTCTAGTAGACTTTCGGTAACGCATGCAGCTTTCAAAAAAATCATCGCTTCCTTTTTTATTGGCGTATTGATTTTCTTGGTTTCTTCAAATAAAAGCAATGATTTATTGATATTTACAATTGCTCCATTGGCCATAATGGCAACAAATCATATCGAAATGCCGCAGGTAAAACTGAAGCAAGAAATGGTTTTGGTTGTTCTTATAGCCTGTAGCTTATTCGCTTTTTTCTCGCAATTATAATTTGGTTCCGTACGATAAGTCTCCCGCATCTCCCAGTCCTGGTACGATGTAGCTATGCTCGTTTAGGTTGTCGTCTAAAGAGGCTATCCAGAGATGGCAAGTGTCTGGCAAGTGTTTTTCCAGATAGGCTATTCCTTCTGGTGCAGCAATTACAACGGCAATATGAATTTCTTTTGCTTCTCCTCTTTCTAATAATCTGTTAAAGACCGCCACAATAGATTGTCCGGTAGCAAGCATTGGATCTACCAATAATAAATATTTACCATTAAAATCTGCTATAGCCTGGTATTCTACAAGAATGTCAAAGTAATCATCGTTGTTTGGGTGGTGTCTTGATGCAGAAATAAAACCATTTTCAGCCGAATCAAAATAATTTAAAAAACCCGTATGCATGGGGAATCCGGCACGTAAAATAGAACAGATTACTAATTGATCAGCAATCTCAGTGGTCTTTTTGATGCCTAGTGGGGTTTGAATTTCGACTGCTTTATAATGCAAATCTTTACTTAATTCATACGCCATAATTTCTCCTATTCGCTCAATATTTCTTCTAAATCGCATGCTGTCATTATGTATATTTACATTTCTGATTTGTCCCAAAAAATGATTAAGAACGCTATTGTTTTCCGATAGATTGTGAATTTGCATGATTTGTTGAATTAACATTTTTAGTTCCCTAATCAGATTTGATGCTGAATTTTGGGTTCTAGATTAGATTTGTGATTTGTAATTTTTTTATAAAAGTATAAAAAGTATCTTTGTAACTATAAAATATAAAAATATGTTTTCAAAATTAGCGTACTCCGTATTCGAACAAAGCATCAAAGATTATCATCAATATGATAATGTAGATCAGCCTATAAATAACCCTTTTCCTAAAGAGCAATTTGAACATTTATTGTATCTGAAAAATTGGATTGACACTGTTCAATGGCATTTTGAAGATATTATTCGTGATCCAAATATTGATCCTGTTGCTGCTTTGACTTTGAAAAGAAGAATTGACGCTTCTAACCAGGAACGTACTGATATGGTAGAATATATTGACGGTTATTTTTTGCAAAAATATAGCGATGTAAAAGTAAAAGATAATGCAAAAATCAACTCAGAAAGTCCAGCTTGGGCTTTTGACAGATTGTCAATTTTAGCATTGAAAATTTATCATATGAATGAAGAAGCGACTCGTGCAGAAGCATCTCAAGACCATAGAGATAAATGTCAGACGAAATTAAATATTCTATTAGAACAAAGAACGGATTTGTCTACCGCAATTGACGATTTATTAATAGACATTTCTAGTGGAGATAAGTTCATGAAGGTGTACAAGCAAATGAAAATGTACAATGATGACGAGTTAAATCCTGTTTTGTACCAAGGAAAAAAATAGTTGACCAGTAGTAATTTGTCAAATAAAATAAAGCATATAGCCGTCATGAGACTTTCCGCAATGGGAGATGTCGCCATGACGGTTCCTGTTTTACGGGCATTTGTAGATCAATATCCTGATGTTGGGCTAACCATTATATCCCGCCCTTTTTTCAAACCCTTTTTTGAAGGAATACCTAACATTGCTTTTTTTGCTTTCGATGAAAATGAACGGCATAAAGGAACCGTAGGCTTGCTGCGGTTATTTAAAGATGTGAGAAAATTCGATATCGATGCTTTTGCCGATTTGCATAACGTTTTACGTTCTAAAGTTGTTAGGACATTATTTGCCTTGAGCGGAAAAAAAACGGCGTATACGGACAAAGGACGTGAAGGTAAAAAAGCATTAACACGTGCCGATAATAAAATTTTCCAACCTTTATCTACGGTGTTTGAACGACATACAAAAGTGTTTGAAGAACTCGGTTTTCCGATAGATTTGTCAACCTCGGTATTTCCCAAAAAAGCCAATTTAGATAAAGAAACAGTAAATCTTATTGGAACAGATAATAAAAAATTAATTGGAATCGCGCCCTTTGCACAATACGATTCTAAGGTGTATCCCTTGGATTTAATGCAAGAAGTTATCCGTCAATTGGCTGATAATCAAAATTATAAAGTTCTGCTTTTTGGAGGAGGAAAGAAAGAAATGGAAATCTTAGATTCTCTTTCAGACTCAAAAGACAATGTTATTAACATGGCAGGCAAAATCAAGTTTCAGCAGGAGTTACAACTTATAAGTACTCTGGATGTAATGCTTTCTATGGATTCTGGAAATGCCCATATTGCAGCAATGCTGGGAGTAAAAGTCATTACACTTTGGGGTGCTACGCATCCGTATGCTGGATTTGGTCCTTTTAATCAACCATTATCGAATTCTTTAGTTTCTGATAGAGAAAGATACCCAATGTTGCCAACATCTGTTTATGGCAATAAAAAGGTGGAAGGTTATGAAGATGCTATGAGAACCATTACTCCAGAGAAGGTAGTGTTGAGTGTTCAGTCGCAATTAGCTTATTAAATATCCCAAGATAAAAAATTCCAAATCCCAATTTTTAAAGTTGGAGTTTGGAATTTTAAATATTGGATATTTATTTCCTAAACATCATCGTAATCTACATAGATTGTTTCTGATGTAGGATGTGCTTGACAACTAAGGATTAGTCCGTCTGCAATTTCTTTATCAGTCAGGATTGAATTCTTAGTCATTTCAGCAGTCCCTGAAGTTACTCTACAAAGACAGCTGCTGCAAATGCCGCCTTGGCAGGAGTAAGGAGCATCAATTCCTTGTTTTAGTGCTGCTTCAAGTATGGTTTGTTTTTGAGACATTTCAAAGGTGGTCTCTTCGTCGTCTACCATAATGGTAATTTTAGAATGTCCTCCTAAATCTTTTATTACGTTTTCATGAGAAGAGGAGGTAAAAAGCTCAAATTTTATAGCTGATTCTTTTACATTTTTCTCTTTTAAAACTCCCGAAACTAATTCGATCATTTCCTCTGGCCCACACAAATAGAATTTATCAAATTCCAGCTCCTTGTGTTTGTTGTTCAGAACATAATTTACCGCTGATTTTTCGATTCGACCAAATAAAGCATCTTCTGCTTTGGCTTGACTAAAAACAAAGTGAATAAATAAGCGACCTACATATTGTAATTGTAAATCGTGTAATTCTTTACTAAAGATCGTTTCTTCGGGCGTTTTGTTACCATAAACCAGTACAAAAGAGCTTTTTGGTTCGCTTTTTAAGACGCTTTTCAAGATCGAAATTACCGGTGTTATCCCACTTCCTGATACAAAAGCCACGTAGTTTTTTTGTCGGTCCGTTTGAGGTTCGAATATAAATTTTCCCTCTGGCTTCCCTACCTCAAGTGCATCTCCCGCTTTAAGCTTGGTATTGGCAAATTGAGAAAAAGCACCGTTTTTTACTGCTTTTATCGCGATACGCAATTCACCACTTTCTGGAGAAGAACAGATTGAATAAGCACGACGAATTTCTTGACCGTCCAGCGTTAATCGGATATTAACATATTGTCCGGCAATAAAAGTATAATTGGGTTGTAATTCTTCAGGAACATTAAAGAGTATGGAAACCGCATCCTTGGTTTCGCGGCGTACTTCTTTTATGATTAGTTTTAAAAATGAAGGCATGGGATATATTTTTTTACAAAAATAGCAAACAGCAAATAAATGGAAGAGATTAAATGCGTAATATTTTATCATAAGAGTAACTTTTTATTATTTTTAGACACTTATAGTAAAACTAAACCTCAAAATTCATGTTTAAAGATTTTATAAATTTAGAATTAAAAGCTTTTTTCCGTTCGGCTAGTGTGGGAAAAAGCATTGGCTTAAAAATTCTGATGGGCTTTCTGGTCGTTTATTTTTTGCTTGTTTTTTTAGTTTTGGGAATTGCTTTATATCCTATATTGCTAAAAGCATTCCCCAATCAAAAACCATTGACGATAGTCAATAGTTTTGTTATTTTTTGGTTAGCCATAGAACTCATTTTTCGTTTTTTTATGCAAAGCTTACCAGTGATGAATATTAAGCCATTATTAGTATTGCCTATAAAAAAAGAATCGGTAATCCACTTTGTTTTGCTGAAGAGTTTAATTTCGATCTACAATATTTTTCCCTTATTGGTTATTATCCCTTTTGGGGTTTTTAATATTATCAAAGGAAATTATGGTACGTTGAACATGATTGTTTGGATGTTTGGTATGTATATTTTAGCTTTAATAGTCAATTATGCTAATTTTTTAATAAAAAAGAAATTTGCCGAAAACATCAAAGACTTTCTTCCCTTTGTAGTTTTAGGAATGGTGTTTTTTGGTCTGGATTATTTTGGTGTTTTTAAAATCACCGCGCTTTCAGGCGTTGTTCTTGATACTTTAGTGTTACAACCAATATTCGTTTTAGTACCAATCCTGATTTTAGTGGGATTCTATCTTTTAAATTTCAAGTACCTAAAAAGCAATTTCTATCTGGACAGCTCATTACAATCGAAAGTGGAAGAAGCAAAAACGTCTGATTTAAGTTGGACCAAACGTTTTGGTGAGATTGCTCCTTTTCTACAGTTGGATTTAAAAATGATATGGAGAAACAAAAGACCCAAAACAGTAATTTGGATTTCCTTAATTTTCTTGGCTTATGGTTTAATGATTTATACGAATCCACATTACAAAGATACGCCAGCTTTCTTTGTGGTTGTTGGAATCTTAATGACAGGCGTATTTATGTTAAATTACGGGCAATTTGTTCCCTCTTGGGATAGTAATTATTACGGAATGATGATGTCACAAAACATTCCCATGAAGCAATATCTAGCTTCAAAAGCTGGATTAATGTCTGTTTCTGTAGTTGTTTTGGCGATTTTAAGTACACCTTATCTTTATTTTGGATGGAAAATAGTAGCAATTAATATTGCCTGCGCGACTTATAATTTAGGTGTAAACATTCCCCTTTTGTTATTTGCGGGTTCGTATAATAAAAAAAGAATTGATTTAGAGAAAAGCCCATTCATGAATTATCAGGGAACTGGAGCAACGCAATGGATAGTTGGATTGCCTTTGATGCTAATCCCAACCTTGATTTTTTATGGTATTTATAAATTAATAAATGCAGAGGTAGCTATAATTGCAATTGCGACAATTGGCGTGATTGGGTTGGTATTGAGAAATTATCTTTTGAATACAATTGCCGCCGGTTATACTAAAAGAAAATACGCGACTATCAACGGTTTCAAACAACAAGAAAATTAGTAATGATAACTCTTGAGTTATTACAACACATAAAAATATAATGATACAGGTAAATCAGCTTTCAAAAAAATATAACGGAACTACGGTTTTAAATATCGAAAACCTTGAAATTCCAAAAGGTCAAAGTTTAGGTCTCGTGGGAAATAACGGTGCCGGAAAAACGACTTTTTTCAGTTTACTATTGGATTTAATCCAACCTTCAACGGGGAGCATCATAAACAACGGAATTCTGGTAAGCGCCAGCGAAGACTGGAAACCTTTTACGGCTGCATTTATTGACGAAAGTTTCTTGATAGGCTATCTTACTCCTGAAGAATATTTTTACTTTATTGGCGATTTACGCGGTCAAAACAAGGCCGATATTGACGCTTTGTTAGAAAAATACGAAGAGTTTTTTAATGGAGAAATTCTAAAAAATAAAAAATACCTGCGGGACTTATCCAAAGGAAACCAAAAGAAAGTAGGGATAATTGCAACTTTGATAGGCAATCCTGAAGTGATCATTCTCGATGAGCCTTTTGCTAATTTAGATCCTACAACGGTTAATCGATTGAAAAAAGTAATTAAAGAACTCGCTGAAAATAAGGACATCACGATTTTAGTTTCAAGCCATGATTTGCAGCATACTGTAGAGGTTTGTGATCGAATAGTAGCTTTAAATAAAGGGGAAATAGTAAAAGATATTCAGACGTCTGAGGAAACGCTTCAGGAGCTAGAAATGTTTTTCGCGGTTTAAACTTCCATATTTCAAAAAGAAACGTATTTTTACCAGTCATTATACTAAAAAGCTTTTTTAAAAGTTTAATGATAAAAACGGTATCATTTGAAAATCAATATATTTAAATATTCAATTCCAGTAGGGTTTCTCTGTTTTTTGGTGGCCTGCTCAACTAAGAACAATAGTTTTTTGTCCAGAAATTCACATGCGCTCAGTACAAAGTATAATATTTTATACAATGGCGAAATTGGCTTAGATAAGGGAATTGTAGGGATAGAAGCCAATAGCAAAGACAATTTCTGGAAACGTTTGCCTATAGAAAGGATGCAAATTTCGGATGAAGTTAAGGCAGAAGGAAAAACTAAAAATGCTGATTTTGAATTAGCCGAAACGAAGGCAACTAAAGCCATTCAGAAACATTCTATGAATATTGAAGGAAGAGAAAAAAACTTCCAAATAGACGAGGCTTATTTACTTTTGGGCAAAGCCAGATATTACGATCAAAGATTTATTCCCGCATTAGACGCTTTCAATTACATTCTATATAAATACCCCAATAGTAGTAGGATTTATGAAGCTAAGATTTGGCGTGGTAAAACCAATATGCGATTGGGTAATGATGCTTTGGTAGTCAACAACATGACCTTTCTTTTAAGGGACCATAAGCTTAAAAATCAGGTTGTTGCGGATGTTAATGCCCTTTTATCCGAGGCGTTTTTGAACTTGGAAGAAAAAGACTCTGCTTTAATTAAATTAAAAGTTGCCGAATACTTCACCAAACACAATAAAGAAAAAGCAAGATATCGCTTTATACTCGGACAACTTTATGAAGAGTTAGGCAAGAAAGACAGCGCGATTTACAGCTATGAGTCGGTAATCAGAATGAACAGAAAATCAGAAAGAAAATATGTTATACAAGCACAAGCTAGAAAAGCGCAGTTGTTTGACTATCAAAAAGGAGATACCGCTACTTTTCTAAAAACCTATAGAAAATTGATTGCTGATAGAGAAAACAGACCATTCCTAGATGTTTTAAACTACCAAATGGGTGTTTTTTATGACAAACAAGACAATCAGAAAAAAGCATTAGATTTTTACAATATATCTCTTAAAAAAGCAACTATCGACCAATATTTGAAAGCTTCAAATTACAGGAATATAGGAAATATGTATTTTAGAAAAGCAGCCTACCCAGTTGCTGCTAAATATTACGATAGTACTTTAGTGAATCTTGACTTGAAAACTAGAGAATTCATTCACATTCAAAAAATCAGAAAAGATTTAGATGAAGTCATTCTGTATGAAGCAATCGCTACGAGAAACGACAGTATTTTAAACGTTGTTTCTATGCCAGAAGGCGGTAGAATTTCTTATTTCGAAAATTATATAGACACCTTAAAAAAGAAGGATGAAGCCAAAAGAATTTTAGAAGAAAAATTAAAAGAAAAGCAAGAAAACAGAGAAAGAAACAGTACCACAGCATCTATTGACCCAGCTGTTTCGGCGCAAAATGCAGGTCAACCAGGGCGTAAGTCGTCACTTGCTCCACCTTCCATGGGCGTTTCAAATACAACAACAAGTCTTTTCTATTTTTATAATCCTACGACTGTTTCTTTTGGGAAATTAGAATTTAAAAAAATATGGGGAAATCGAAGTTCAGCAGGCAATTGGAGGCTTTCATCAACGGCTAAGAATAATGTGGCTTCAGATGATACTTTGAATGCCAATGAATTGTTACCAGAAGACAAATTAAAAGAGGAAGAGAATAGTATAGTAGAAGAGTATACTACCAGTTTTTATTTGAAACAACTCCCAACATCGCAAGCTGCAATTGACAGTATAGTGAAGGAACGCAATAAAGCCTATTATCAACTTGGTGTAATTTATAAGGAAAAGTTCAAAGAATATGAGCTCGCAGCCAACAAGCTGGAGCAATTATTACAAAATAATCCGGAAGAAAAATTGATTCTTCCTACAATGTATAATTTGTACAAGATTTACCAAATCACAAACAGCAGTAAAGCGGCAGCAATGAAAGACAGGATTAATTCCCAATTTCCAGATTCTCGCTATGCTCAAATAATAAACAACACAAACCCAGAAGGAATAAGTTTGAAGGATACCCCAGAAGGAGTTTATGACGCATTATATAAACAATATGAAGAGGAACAGTTTGTAGCAGTTTTAGAGCAATCTGAGATGTTGATAAGTCAGTTTTCTGGAGATGAAATTGTTTCGAAATTCGAATTTTTGAAAGCGAATGCCATTGGAAAACTCAGAGGAGTAACAGCCTACAAAAATGCATTGCAGTTTGTGGCAGATAATTATCCAAATAGTGAAGAGGGTAAAAAAGCGCAGGAAATTGTGAAGGACCAAATTCCTTTCTTAGAAAAATTAGAATTTACTACCACAGATACTAAAAACTGGAAAGTACTCTACAAAGTAGCGGTATCAGATGAAACAGGCACAAAAGAAATGGAAGAAAAGATTAAAAAATTCATGAGCGGTGTTACTTTTCAGGATTTAAATTATTCTTTGGATGGGTATAGTGACACAGAAAACTTCATAGCGATTCATGGTATAAACTCAGAAGCGTATGCCAGAAATATTAGTGCTATTTTAAGAGAAAATAAGGATTTTAAAATAATAGTTCCAGTCATTATTCTTACAAACGAAAATTATAAAGTAGTTCAAATTAAAAAAAATCTAAATGTCTATTTAGGATTAAAAAAAGAATAAAAATGTTTAATAGAAAAGCAAAGCCCTATACAGAGCTATTAGGAAAAACGAATAGAATCGTAGAAGGAACAATTATAAAAGGAGATATCATTTCCCAGGCCGATTTTAGGTTGGATGGCGAATTGATAGGAAATTTTCAGTCTACTGGAAAATTAGTAGTAGGTCCAGCCGGAATAATAACAGGGGATATTAACTGTAAAAATGCAGATATTGAAGGGAAATTTGAAGGTACGATTTATGTTGCTGAAATCCTGAATGTAAAGGCAAATGCCAGTATCAAAGGTGAAGTTACAGTAGGTAAATTATCTGTGGAACCAGGTGCTGATTTTACTGCGTCCTGCACAATGAAAATTAATGAATCAAATCTATTGTTAGCCGATGGAAAAGAAACCCAACAAAAATCAAGTTAGCAAATGGATCGCTTTAATTAATATACCCATTCAAATGGGGGTTATCATCTTTTTGTTTGCTTATGGGGGAAACTGGTTGGATGACAATTACCCCAATCCAAAAGTATATTACAATAAAATTTTGGTCATGGTTGGGGTCGTTATTGCTTTATACAATGTTATAAGACAAGTGAACGAAATCAATAAATCCCAATAAATTAATATTAATAGGAATTGAAAATTGTTCCGAGTTTTATTGACCTTACGGTAAAATAAACACAGCATGAATTTAAAAAATCAAAAACCACTTCTAAGTTTAATTCTTCTGGCCGTGATAGCATATTTGTTACATAAATTTATTTTCTACGTTTTGAAAATCGATGTCGCAGTATTCCAGTATTCAATTGAAGTGCTTTATTTATTGTTTTTCGGTATGTCTACTTTGATATTCATTGTATTACTAAAAGTGAAAGAAAAAAGTTTTGATAATGTAGGAATGTCTTTTCTTTTAGGAACAAGTATCAAAATGGTTTTTTGTTATTTGATTTTAAAACCTATCTTGCACATTACAACATATGATAATACAATTGAGAAAGTTAATTTTTTTGGGATGTTTATCCTTTTTTTAGTAATGGAGACCGTTTTAACGATACGAATATTAAAAGAAAAGCAATAGATCTGCAAATAGATGAAGGATTTTAAAAAAATATGTTTTTATATCCTTTTGGATATTAATAAAAAATGTACATTTGCACCAAATTTCAGAAACGTAAAAAATTAAGATATTTAACAGTTATGGTGATTTCAAACAGACCACTTAGATTTATAATAGCGACTTTAGTAGCGTGTCTTCCTTTAATGACTTTTGCAAATCCCGAAGTGGATTCGGTAAAAGTTCATACTGAAGTTGCACACGAAACAACAGAACAAAGCCAGGAAGGAGCTCATGCTGAACCTACAGATGTAAAATCTAAAATAAAGGCATTCATTGGTCATCACGTTTTAGACTCTCATGACTTTACTTTTTTCTCTGATGAAGTAGAAGGAAAACATTATGGTTTTTCATTACCAGTAATCCTTTGGGATAATGGTTTACAACTTTTTTCATCTTCTGAATTCGAACATGGAGAAGCAGTTGCCGAATCTAATGGTAATTTCTATGCGATAAATCATCACGATGGAAAAATATACAAAACGGATGCTTCAGGAAAAATAATAGAAGACGAAAAAACAGGTTTCCCTGAAAATGAACGTCCCTTAGATTTCTCAATCACAAAAACAGTATTGTCTATATTCATTGCTGCTATTTTAATGGTATTTATTTTTGCTGGTTTGGCGAAGACCTATTCTAAAAATGGCGGAATTGCTTCTGGAGCTGGAAGAATATTTGAACCAGTGGTTCTTTTTATTCGTGACGAAATTGCTATTCCTAACATTGGAGAAAAACACTACAAGAGATATATGAGTTATTTATTGACTATATTTTTCTTTGTACTGTTCTTAAATATTTTTGGATTGATGCCTTTTGGTATAAATGTTACTGGTAATTTAACCATTACATTTGCATTAGCAATCATGACATTTTTAATTACAAACCTTACGGCAAATAAAAACTATTGGGGTCACATTTTCTGGATGCCAGGTGTACCAAAAGTAATGCGTATCGTATTAGCACCAATTGAATTGCTAGGAGTTATAATCAAACCTTTTTCATTAATGATCCGTTTGTATGCAAATATCTTTGCAGGACATATTGTATTGATGAGTATTATTGGTTTGATGTTTATTTTCAAAAGCTGGTTGGGAAGTAGTTTATCATTTGCATTGTCGTTTGCACTTTCTATCTTAGAGATATTGGTCGCATTTTTACAAGCTTATATTTTTACATTGCTATCAGCGCTGTACTTTGGTTCAGCAGTAGAAGAGCACCACCATGAGGAGGCGCACTAATAAATTGAATGTTTAATTTTTAATTATATATATTATGGAAGGTTTAAATTATGTAGGAGCTGGATTAATTGTAATCGGAGCAGGTTTAGGTATTGGTAGAATTGGTGGTTCAGCAATGGACGCTATTGCTCGTCAACCAGAAGCTTCAGGAAAAATCCAAACAGCTATGCTTATCGCAGCTGCATTAATTGAAGGTATTGGTTTCGCTGCATTATTCGCTGCTTAATTAAAACTCAAAAAGCAATAGTTGCAACGGTTGGTTGTAACTATTGTTTTTATTATTAAATTAAATATTATTATAGATACATAACATGGAAAAGTTAATACATCAGTTTGAGTTAGGTTTGTTCTTTTGGCAAGTATTAATATTTGTTGGATTAATATTCTTATTGAAAAAATTTGCTTGGAAACCAATTCTTGACGCAGTAAATGATAGAGAAGAAGGAATCAAGAATGCTTTGCTTTCTGCTGAAAACGCTAGAAAAGAAATGCAAAACCTTCAAGCTGACAACCAACGTATTTTACAAGAAGCAAGAATGGAGCGTGATAACATGCTTAAGGATGCACGTGAAATTAAAGAAAAAATGATTGCTGATTCCAAAGAAGAAGCGCAAGCTCAAGGTCTGAAAATGATCGAACAAGCAAAAGCAGCAATTGAAAGCGAAAAAAATGCAGCTATGGCTGAATTGAAACTACAAGTTTCTACTTTGTCATTGAGTATCGCAGAAAAATTATTGAAAGACGAATTATCTAATAAAGAAGCTCAAACTAAATTAGTTGAGAAGATGTTAGGTGACGTAAAGCTAAACTAATATTATGGCAAGTACAAGAGCAGCAATTCGTTATGCAAAAGCAATTCTAGAGATAGCACAATCTAAGGGAGTGGCTGAAGCAGTTAGTGATGATATGAATTCTATAGCTTCAACTATAAGTGCAAATGTAGAATTGAGCACTTTTATCCAAAACCCTACTTTGAGAGTAGAAGTTAAGGAAAAGGCCTTATTGGAAGTTTTTGCAAATACCAATAGCGTAACTAAAAGTTTGTTTCATTTGTTATTTGAAAACAAAAGATTTGAAATTTTGGAAGCTGTTGCAGTAGAATACAGCAAATTATTTGATATCATGAATGGTGTAGAAGTAGCTCAAGTTACTACGGCCATTGCAATGGATGCAGCATTAGAAGCTAAAGTTTTAGCTAAAATTGCTACCTTATCAGATAAAAAAATCACAATAGAAAATCACGTAGATGCTTCGATTATTGGAGGATTTATTTTGAGAATAGGCGACAAGCAGTACAATGCTTCAGTAGCCAACAGACTACAAGTATTAAAAAGAGAATTAAGTAACTAGTTATTGCACATTTAAGTGTCTAAATTATAAATTAAGATGGCGGAAATCAAACCTGCTGAAATTTCAGCAATATTAAGAAAGCAAGTAGAAGGTTTTGAATCTGGCGCTACGCTAGAGGAAGTAGGAACAGTACTTCAAGTTGGAGATGGTATTGCTCGTGTTTACGGGCTTTCTAATGTTCAATACGGTGAGTTAGTAGAATTTGACAATGGTTTAGAGGCTATTGTATTGAATCTTGAAGAAGACAATGTTGGTGTAGTACTTTTAGGACCATCAACAGGAATCAAAGAAGGTTCTACTGCAAAAAGAACACAACGTATCGCTTCTCTTAAAGTTGGAGAGCAAATGGTAGGACGTGTAGTTAACACTCTTGGTTTTCCAATTGATGGAAAAGGACCAATCGGTGGAGACTTATACGAAATGCCTTTGGAAAGAAAAGCTCCTGGAGTTATCTTCCGTCAACCAGTTACTGAACCATTACAAACAGGAATAAAAGCAGTAGATGCTATGATACCAGTTGGTCGTGGACAACGTGAATTGGTTATTGGTGACCGTCAAACAGGTAAATCAACTGTTTGTATTGACACTATCTTAAATCAAAAAGAATTTTACGATGCAGGAAAACCTGTATTTTGTATATATGTTGCAATTGGACAAAAAGCGTCTACTGTAGCAGGAATCGCAAAAATGTTAGAAGAAAAAGGCGCAATGGCTTACACCATTATTGTTGCTGCTAATGCTTCTGATCCAGCTCCGATGCAAGTTTACGCGCCAATGGCCGGAGCTGCAATTGGAGAATATTTTAGAGATTCTGGTCGTCCAGCTTTAATTGTTTATGATGATTTATCTAAACAAGCTGTTGCTTACCGTGAGGTTTCTCTTTTATTAAGAAGACCACCGGGACGTGAAGCATATCCTGGAGATGTATTTTACCTACACAGTCGTTTATTAGAGCGTGCTTGTAAAGTAATTGCTGATGATGGAATTGCTAAAAACATGAACGACTTACCAGATTCATTGAAACCAATCGTAAAAGGTGGTGGTTCATTAACTGCACTTCCTATTATCGAAACTCAAGCTGGTGACGTTTCTGCCTATATCCCAACAAACGTAATTTCGATTACAGATGGTCAAATTTTCCTTGATGGTGATTTGTTTAACTCTGGAGTTCGTCCAGCAATTAACGTTGGTATCTCGGTATCTCGTGTTGGAGGAAATGCACAAATTAAATCAATGAAAAAAGTAGCAGGTACTTTGAAGCTAGATCAAGCACAATTCCGTGAATTGGAAGCGTTTGCTAAATTTGGTTCTGACTTAGATGCAGTTACTTTAAACGTAATTGAAAAAGGTAGAAGAAACGTTGAGATCTTGAAACAAGGTTTGAACGATCCTTATACAGTAGAAGATCAAGTTGCAATTATCTACGCTGGTTCAAAAAATCTTTTGAGAAATGTTCCTGTGAATAAAGTAAAAGAATTTGAGAAAGATTTCTTAGAATTCCTTAACAACAAACACAGAGCAACTCTAGATGCTTTGAAAGCAGGGAAACTTACAGATGAAATTACAGATGTAATCCAAACTGTAGCAAAAGAAATTTCAGCAAAATATAACTAAAAAAGTATTAAGTATTAGGTAGTAAGTATTAAGGTGTGGCCTTTACTTATTACCTAATACTTACTATTTAATACTTAAAAATACAATGGCAAATTTAAAGGAAATCCGTAATAGAATTACTTCCGTTTCATCTACGATGCAAATTACATCAGCGATGAAAATGGTTTCTGCAGCAAAGCTAAAAAAAGCACAAGATGCAATTACAGCCATGCGCCCTTATGCCGAAAAATTAACGGAATTATTACAGAATCTTTCTGCTACACTGGAAGGTGATGCTGGAGGAGAGTTTACAACACAACGTGAAGTAAAAAAAGTATTGGTTGTTGCTATCACTTCAAACAGAGGTTTATGTGGTGCATTTAATTCAAATGTAATTAAGGCATCAAAAAGCCGTTCTGTATTTTATGCAGGGAAACAAGTTGATATTTTTGCAATAGGTAAAAAAGGAAATGATGTTTTGGTTAAAACCAATGCTGTAATTGACAATCAAAGTGCTGTTTACGATGATTTAACTTTTGATAATGTAGCTGTAATTGCAGATACGTTAACAGAGAAATTCCTTTCTGGAGAATATGATAAAATTGAATTGATCTACAATCAATTTAAAAATGCTGCAACTCAAATTGTTCAAACAGAGCAGTTTTTACCGTTGGCACCAATAAAATCAGATTTAACAGCTTCAGTTGGTGATTATATTTTTGAACCATCTAAAGAAGAGATTGTTTTGACTTTGATTCCAAAATCATTGAAAACGCAATTGTACAAAGGTATTCGTGATTCATTTGCTTCAGAACATGGTGCTCGTATGACTGCTATGCACAAAGCAACTGATAATGCAACTGAATTGAGAAATCAATTGAAATTGACTTACAATAAAGCACGTCAAGCTTCGATTACTAACGAGATCTTAGAGATTGTTGGTGGAGCAGAAGCGTTGAACGGATAAGGAAAAATGTTTATTTTTTCAAATCTTTATATTTCGAAGCTAGAAAGAAATAAAAAAATCCTATTTCTAAATATATATTTAAGAGCCACGTATATCGTGGCTCTTTTTTTGTTTAATTTTATACTTTATTACAAAACCATTCCAATTGAAAACACGAGAACTCACAACCGTAGCCGAAATGCTTCTAAATATTGAAATGCTTCAGTTTCTGTATCCAAAATTTACCCTGGAAAAATATGAATGCTACCTTAAGGAAATGGTGCCACATAATTACAAACAACTGGCAGTATATGAAAATGATAGTTGCGTTGCCGTAACTGGATTTTGGACAGGAACAAAATTATGGTCGGGTAGATACATAGAGATTGATAATTTTATTGTTCATCCAGAACATCGTTCTAAGGGACTTGGTAAAATGATGACAGATTACATTGATATAAAGGCAAAAGAAGAAGGCTGTAGCATGATTGTTCTAGATGCTTTTACTGGAAACTTTACGGCCCATCGGTTTTATTATAACCAAGGTTACGGCCCTAAGGGTTTTCATTTCGTTAAAATCATCAATGAAGAGGGATTATCTTAAATCATTTTACAATGGGTTATATTAAAAAAATATTGGTCTTAATTTTGTTGGCAGGTAGTCTATCTTTTTGTGCGTCTAAACAGGAAAATAAAATGGATTTTCCACAAGAAATAGCAGCGGCGTATTTCCAAAAAATAAATACCGGAGACGGTCAAGCTGGAGCCGGTAACGATTTTTATATTGAGTTCGACAAACCGCTTAAGAAAGGAATAGCGTTGGATAAAGTCTATTTTCGAAATCAGGTAGCTATACTTGAAAAAGAAAATGATAGTGTTTTCGTGGCTCATTTTTATGAAGCTCCAACAAATCAAGATATTATTTTAGACAGCGATCCCTTAAAAGAGTACGGCAATAAGGCACCGGTAATTATCAAACCTAAATTTGATCTAAAACGGAACCAGGCGGTATTGGAATATAGAAAACAGAACGAAACTTTTTTTTATACCATCGAGGCAATAAAAGAAAAACCAATCATTGCTTATCCATCAGAGAATAAACCAAAGAATTAGTTATTTTTGTCCTCTAAATATTAATAAGAAGCACCATTTTGGGATTATATAAAAAACTATTTAAACAGACTGCCATTTACGGACTCGCGACAGTTTTGCCGAGAATGTTCGCATTCATACTAGTTCCGCTGTATACTGATTTGCTTCCAAAAGCAGAGTATGGAAAAGTGTCTGTCATTTTTGCCTACATGATATTTTTTAATGTTGTTCTGGCGTACGGAATGGAGACGTCGTTCTTTAGGTTTTATAACAAGGAATCCAATAAAGAGGCTGTTCTAGAGACATCGATGGTTTCTATCTTTTGGAGCACCATTTCATTTTTGGTCATAGCACTTTTGTTTCGTAATAATTTAGCCGATTGGTCGGGAATCGATTCGCAATATATAAGTTATACGATTTGGATTCTGGCTTTAGATGCCTTAGTTATCATTCCATTTTCAAAATTAAGGGTGAATCAGAAACCGATGGTGTATGCGGCAATAAAGGTTGGAAATGTCTTAATTAACCTGATCCTGAGCGTTGTTTTTTTACTGTATATCCCAATGTTGATTGAAGCAAATCCCCATGGTTTTTTACGTTCAGTTTATGTCGATAACTTTCAAATAGGCTATATATTCTTAGCTAATATTATTGCGAGTTTACTAACTTTTGTGGTGCTGTCCCCAGATTATGTCTACTTGAAGTGGAAGATAGATGCTGATTTGTGGAAACGAATGATGCGGTACGGAATGCCTATTATGGTGGCAGGAATCGCTTTTGCCATTAATGAGCAATTCGATAAAATTCTTTTATCAAAATTGTTACCGGCTAATATTGCTGAATCTGAGGTAGGAGTTTATTCTGCCTGTTATAAACTGGGATTGTTCA
This sequence comes from Flavobacterium sp. DW-iso2, assembly GCF_058725285.1. Classification (NCBI taxonomy): domain Bacteria; kingdom Pseudomonadati; phylum Bacteroidota; class Flavobacteriia; order Flavobacteriales; family Flavobacteriaceae; genus Flavobacterium; species Flavobacterium sp. DW-iso2. Next base: position 73,584 of record NZ_JBZXDY010000003.1, read on the forward strand.
TGGTTTTGTACAGGACCGCTTATACCTTAGGAATTGAACCTTTCTTTTTCAGTCATGCTGCTGATAAAAATGCACCGCAAACCTATGCCATGGTGACCAAGTATTTTGTCATCTTTGGCTCATTTATATTATTGTCTGTAATCGTTTTTGCCGATCTGTTCAAACTGCTAATGATTCGAGACAGCTCCTATTGGGAAGCGATGAAAGTAGTGCCGTTGATTATTCTGGCTAATTTCTTCTTGGGGATTTATACTAATCTTTCGGTTTGGTACAAACTCATTGACAAGACGTACATCGGAGCTTATATTTCCATAGTAGGGGCGATCATTACCTTAGTGCTTAACTTTTTACTGATTCCCACGATGAGTTATTACGGTTCTGCCATTGCGACAATCGCTGCTTACGGAAGTATGATGACTATTTCTTATTACCTGGGGAACAAATATTATCCGATTCCGTATGATTTAAAAAAAATAGGCGGTTATCTCTCGCTATCGATAGTTTTTTCAGCCGTATCCTTTTATGGCTTCAGAGAGAATTATTATGTTGGAGTCGGTTTGTTAATCGTGTTCCTTTATTTCATCTATTACAATGAAAAAGAAACATTGATGAGAATTATAAGAAAATAATAATAATTAGGAGCTATTTCCTGCTATCCGCTATATCTTTTCTTTCCTAAAAAGTCAAGAAAAGGATGCCGCTACTATCAGGGCTAAAAATAAAAACAGCAGTAGAACAAGTCAAGACTTGTCATTACACAAAAATTATAAAAATGAAAATAAACATTATCAATAAATCACAACATGCCTTGCCTAACTATGAGACCATAGCTTCAGCAGGAATGGATTTAAGAGCAAATCTTACAGAAGCTGTAACCTTGGAGCCTTTAGGGCGAACAGTGATTAAAACCGGACTTTTTATCGAATTACCGATAGGTTACGAAGCACAAGTACGACCAAGAAGCGGACTGGCTTTCAAAAACGGAGTTACAGTATTAAACAGCCCTGGAACAGTTGATGCTGATTATCGTGGCGAAATTGGTGTGATTTTAGTAAATTTATCCAATGAAGCTTTTGTGATCCAAAATGGAGAACGTATTGCCCAACTGATTATCGCTAAACACGAACGCGCGGACTGGATTGAAGTTCAAGAGTTATCTGAAACCTCACGCGGAGAAGGCGGATTCGGAAGTACTGGAGTGAAGTAAACTTAATAAACTAGATTGAAATATTTAAAAATTCGAAGAGAATCATTTAATTTTTCAATCATTTAATCTTTCAACATAATATACATGAAAATAATAGTGCCAATGGCTGGACGTGGTTCACGTCTTCGCCCTCATACTTTAACTATTCCAAAACCATTGATTCCTATTGCAGGAAAACCTATCGTACACCGTTTAGTGGAAGATATTACCAAAATTTTGGATGAACCTATTGACGAAGTTGCTTTCATTTTAGGAGATCCCGCTTTTTTTGGAGATGATTTGGTGAAAAGCTTAGAAGAATTAGCAGAAAGCTTAGGTGCCAAAGCATCTATTTACCGCCAGTTGGAGCCTTTAGGAACAGGTCATGCTATTATGTGTGCCAAAGAATCACTTTCTGGGCCAGCCGTAATTGCTTATGCAGACACGCTAATCAGAGCTGATTTTGATCTTGACCCTGAAGCAGACGCTGTTATTTGGGTAAAACAAGTAGATCAGCCAGAAGCCTATGGTGTGGTGAAATTAAATGATGCAAATGAAATCGTGGAACTAGTTGAAAAACCACAAGACTTTGTTAGCGATTTAGCCGTTATTGGGATCTATTACTTCAAGGAGGTAGGGGTTTTAAAGGAAGAGTTGCAAAATGTTTTAGACAACAACATTCAAAATGGTGGAGAATACCAAATTAATGATGGAATTAAAGCAATGATGGCCAATGGGAAAATCTTTAAAACAGGAAATGTTGACGAGTGGATGGACTGTGGAAATAAAAATGTGACTGTAGAAACGAATTCCAGAATGCTGGGTTTTTTGCAGAAAGAAGATACAACTTTAGTGGCTGTAAATGTTAGAATAGACAATTCAACAATTATTCCACCTTGTTATATTGGAGAAGATGTGTTTTTAATTAACTCAACTGTAGGTCCAAATGTTTCTTTAGGAAAAGGAAGCCACGTTACAGGAAGTGTGATTAAAAACAGTTTGATTCAAACGCATGCACACATTAGCAATGCTAATTTAGACAATGCGATGATTGGAAATCACGTCCGTTTTGACGGTGATTTTACCAGCATAAGTATTGGAGATTATTCGGTATTAGAATAACAATTTTTTTCGTACTGTCCAGTATTTTACAGGAACGCATAAAAACCTATTATGCAACAGCTTAATTTGAGCTGTTGCGTTTTTAAAAAAGAGTCAATGAAAAAATCGACTTTATGGATTCTATTTCTTGTTTTGCTAAGCAATTCAGCATTGCTATTGGCACAAACGGAGCCGGAAGAGAAAAAGTCAAATAGTGACAAGTTTCAGGATTATTTTTATGAGTCTTTAAAGCAAAAAGGAATCGAAAACTACGATAAAGCGATTGTGGCTTTGGAGCAGTGTTTAAAAATCGAACCAGAGAACGCCACTATTTATTTTGAACTAGGAAAAAATTACTTGGCTTTAAAGGATTATAAGAATGCTTATAGTTCCTTTGAACGTGCTGCGCAAATTGACCCCGCAAACAAATGGTTTTGGGTAGGAATGTATGATGTCGATTATGAAACTAAAGACTATGTCAACGCCATAAAAACGATTGGCAAACTCATCCCTTTTGACGCTAAATTCAAAGAAGATCTGACTTCGCTTTACATGAGCACCAGTCAATTTGACAAAGCATTGGATCTCATCAATGAGCTCAATGAATCGTCTGGAAAGTCAGAAAGAAGGGATTCCTACAAAATGCAGATTTTATCCCAAGGGAAATATCAAAATGCAGAAATCACCAATTTAATAGACCAAATCAAAAAGTATCCCAAAGAGGAATCCAACTACATTTCGCTGATTTATCTATATTCTAAAAACAATGAAACCGATAAAGTGTTGGAAACGGCACGAAAATTGGAAACAGCAATACCCACATCAGAGTGGGCGCAAGTCAGTTTGTTCAAATACCATCTGGAAAATAATGACGGAGAAAAAGCGATTAATGCCATGAATATTGCTTTGGCCAGTGCCAAAATAGATTCGAAAATAAAGCACCGAATTCTCAATGAATTCCTGATTTATGTAAATGCAAATCCGCAGTTTGCCCCTGATTTAGAAAAAGCCATCGGGTATTTTGATGATGATCCAGAAGTGAATGTGTCCAAGGAAATAGGGAAGTTTTATCATAATAAGAAACAATGGGATAAAGCCATTGGGTATTATGAAAAAGCAAATGCTAAAAGCACGGAGACTGATATGGAGACGAATTTACTTTTGCTTCAAGCGTATACAGAGTCAAAAGAGTTTGGAAAAGCAGCAAAAACAGCCATGGATATGGTGGATGTATTTCCCGCACAGCCGCAGTTTTATTATTATTCTGGCTTAGCATACAATCAATTGAGCCAATTTAAAAAAGCAAAAGAAATGTTGGAAATGGGACTGGATTACCTGATAGACGACAAGGCATTAGAAATAAACTTCAACATACAACTTGGTGAAGCGTACAATGGTTTAGGAGATGTAAAGAAAAAAGATTTTTATTTTTCCAAAGCCAATCAACTATTAAAACAATAAATTCAAATGAATAAATTTTTAGCATTACTGGCAGTTGTCTTATTATTTTCTTGCAAGTCGAAAGCGATTGTGACAGAAGCTACTGTCCCAGTTACCTATTTAAAATCAAGTAAAATAATAGCGAATCACTACAACAATAAAACGGAGTTTTCTACATTATATATAAAGGCTAATGCTAAATATTCGGATGACCGATCGTCACAGAATGTTACTGCCGAAATTAAAATTAAGAAAGACGAACAAATTCTAGTAAGCATTCGTTTTCTTGGAATTACAATGGCGAAAGCAAGCATAACACCAACATCAGTGAGCTATTATGAAAAAATAAAAGGCACTTATTTTGAAGGGGATTTTAGTGCTTTGAGCCAATGGTTAGGAACAGATTTGGATTATCAAAAGATTCAAAACATGTTGATAGGGGAAGCCTTAGATGATTTGTCAAAAGGCAAATACAAAGAATCATTAGTCGAGCAGTTGTATCGATTGGATGATTTGGCAAATGGCAATACTAAAAAAACATTCTATATCAACGCGGCAGATTTTAGTGTTCAAAAACAAGAAATTGCGCAAACAGCTGAAGGAAGAATGATTCAGGTTGCCTATTCAAACATCAGGCAATACAAAGAAACGATGTTGCCAGGTAATGTAGTAATCAATACGTTTCAGCCCAAAGGGAAATCAGAAATTGAATTAGATTACAATACGGTAACATTCAATGAAGAACTTTCTTTTCCATATAGTGTCCCAAATGGTTACAATAGAATTATAATTAAGTAAATTTGCAAAAATATATTTTTAAGATGCCAAAATTTTTCCTTAGCCTATTGTTTATATGCATGACTTCTATGATGTGGAGTCAGTCTTCGCAACAAGAAAAGTTAGAACAAAGAAAAGCCGAAATCCAACGGGAGATTAGAGAAAATGAGAAGATGTTGCAAAACGTTAAATCAAAGGAAAAGTCGGCGATGAATGTGTTTTTAATCCAAAAAAATAAAATCAGACTAAAAGAGACGTTGATTAATACAACCGAAAAGCAAACTAAGCTTTTGGCTAATGACATGTACATTAATCAAATGAAAATCAATAAGCTGAACAAGGAGCTTGCAGTTCTTAAAGTAGACTATGCTAGGATGATTGTGAAGTCCTACAAAAGCCGTTCAGAGCAAAGTCGGGCGATGTTTATACTTTCAGCAGAGAATTTTTTACAGGCTTACAAAAGAGCGCAATATTTAAAACAGTATACTAGTTTTAGAAAAAATCAAGGAGAAGAGATAAAATCAAAGTCAACCCAACTGGTGACTTATAATGATAAATTAAACGTTCAAAAAGTAGCCAAACAAAAGCTTTTAGTCGAAAACAGGAAAGAAAAAGAAGGACTTGTAAAAGAAAAAAAAGAGCAGGAGAAATTAGTCAATCTGATCAAGAAAGATAAGAACAGAATTGTTTCAGATATTCGAAAAAAACAACGGGAGTCTAAAACAATCGACAAACAAATTGACCGTTTAATCCGTGCGGCGATTGCTGAGGCGAATAGAAAAGCGGCGTTGGAGAAAGCTAAAGCGAGAGCGTTGGCAAGCAATTCTGGTGCGAGTAAAAAAGAGGTTGCTGCTGAAGCAGCCAAAGAATCAGTCTCTTCTTCCAGAATAGAGTTGACACCAGAAGACAAATTGATTGCAGACAACTTTAAAGCAAACAGAGGAAGCCTTCCCTGGCCTGTCGAGAAAGGATTTATATCATTAGGCTACGGCGATCAGGCACACCCTATTTACAATACCTTAGTAATTCATAATAGCGGTGTCGAAATCACTACTAATGAAGGCGCTAATGCAAGAGCGGTTTTTGGTGGAGAAGTAGCTAGTATTATGGTGTTGTCACCGGTAAATAAAGCGGTAATGATACAACATGGGGATTACTTCACGATCTATCAAAATTTAAGTTCAGTGTCTGTGAGCAAAGGAGATAAGATTAGTATTAAACAAAATCTGGGTAAAGTGAGAACAAATGGAGATACAGGAAAAACGGTAATCAAATTTTTACTGTTACAAAATACTACCTACACGAATCCGCAAGGATGGTTGTCCACTAAATAAGAACGGCTTTTTAGTTCAAAAAAAAACAGCCTTGTGTTATCGTGTAAGATAAAACAAGGCTGTTTTTTTATGCGATGTGCTTTTCGTTCCTGTTTTTTTATTTCGAATAAAATAAGGATACTTATTAGGAACTGATTATGATGAACGACGGCCAATGCATCCGCTCGAATTATACCCATTCTATTCAATGTATCCCAATAATCCCGAGCCATCGAGAAGTCTATTTTTTATAGTATGCCAAAAAATCGGCACAAGTTATTGGCATTGTATTATAAATTTGGGACTACGAAATAACGATAATTGGGGCTATTTGTTGAAAGTGGATTCGGTAGACTTCATCATGCCTTCGGTATTCCATGTGCCAGAAACAATCATGCGTCTAATGGTGTATAAAGGATCGATTGAATCTCTTTTGGTCGAAAGAATAAACGCCATTTGGTACCCACTCTTTTTTATTTCGGGAATCGCTTCCTTATTCCATAAACCAAAAGGATAGGCAAAATCGCTTACGGGTTTTCCTATGATTTCTTCTAGTTTCGCCTTCGGTTTTACCAATTGGGTATTCCAGTCGTCGCCAGTATATTTCGTTACCATATGATGATCCCAGGTATGTGCTGCGATGACATTACCGGTATCTGATAATTCTTTGATTTGTTCTTTAGATAAATAGTTGGGACGGTTAATGGAAACGGTCATAACAAAGAACACGCCTTTAAAACCGTATTTTTCCATTTCGGCTGCACCAATGGTGTATTGTTCTCCGCGTGTATCATCAAAGGTAATCATGATTGGTTTTGAAGGTAGCGGGCCGTCATGCACTAAATACTCGTACAATTGTGCAGGTAATATCGTATGATAACCGGCTACTGACAACGCTTTCATTTGCGCTGCAAAGTCTGCTGGTTTTACGGAATAGACTTTGGTCATGGGGCCAGCACTGGCATCAAAATTCTTAATGTTATGGTAGCACAAAATAGGCACTTCTTTTTTTGAAAGAATGGTAGCCGCATCATTGGTCACTTTTTGTACTTCTGTCTTAGTTACAATGGCATTTAGCTCCGTTGTTTTCTGTGGCACTTCTTTGTTTGCTTCTTCTGCTTTTGATTGGCAGCCTTCCAGAATTACAAGTCCTAAAATCAGACAGGCGAAATAATTTTTCATTGTAGTTAGCATTATTGAAATTGAATGTAGCTTGGTTTTGGAGTGAATTTTAGCAATTCTTCCGGAGTGTACATTTTCCAATCGTTCCAATTATCGTTTTTGTAAAACAATTTAAATCCGGTAAATTGTACTGGCTCTCTATAAATATAAGTCAGGTAGGTCGATCTTTTCAAGACTTTACTACCAAAGCCGTCCATATCCATCACTACTTGCACCTCAGGAAGTGTTTTTATCTTTTTATAGTCGGTTACCATTCCTTGGGTGAAACGGTGTACAATAAGCACTTTTGGCGTTAGTTTGTTTTCACGAACGACCTTAGCTAGAATATCGATGGCGTCGTTGATATCATCAGCAGTAAAACTACCTATTTTAGTTCCAGGAACGTGTCCGTTTTTTAATGAAAATTCAGGATCAATTCCTAGATGAACATTCGGTAAGGAAAGGTATTTTACCAGTTCGCTTACTTCTGCTTTCACCGTACTGTGTCCCACTTGAATATCTAAAAACACCAAAGCATCAATGGGTTTTGCCCAACTAATTACCGTGTCTATTTGCTTAAACGGCATGCGCATGCGGTGCATGTTGTCTTTTCCGGGTGCTCCTTGTGCTGTTACTGCAATATAATGCAAGGCGGGAATTGCTATTGTGGTCGTATCTGCGGCCTGCCATTTAGCGACTTCGCCTTGTAGTTTTTTAATCATTTCGGCTCTAGGATATTCTCCTAAAACGCCCATTCTTGTCGAATATAAATTTCCGTAAAAGGCGATGATTCTATGGTAGGGCAATAAGGCGCCCGGCAATGGATAAGGCGTTTTTACAGGCCATCTTCCCGTGGTGTCGTTATTGCTTAAAGCGATCATTCTTTTGTTATAGTCTGCCGTATCGATTGTAGGGATTGCTTTTTTCTTGACAGAATCAGTGGCTATTGCCGCAGTTTTTTCCACCTCGTTTTTTTCATCTGCAGCCTTGCTTTTATTGCAGCTGGACACAAAAAAGAAAAGCGAAGGTATAAGAAGCGCAAGTGTGTAATTTTTCATAAAATAAATCTTGAGTTTGATGCAAAGGTATTGTTTTTAATGAACGGCAGATGTATTAAAATAGTATTCTGAGGCACAATTTTTATATAATTCACGGATAGTGTTACTGAGATTGACGCTAGTTATTTTTTACAAAAAATATAGTCCAAATAGTATCCGTGAGTACTGCAGGAAACAGGCTGTTAATTGTATAGGGAAGGATTGGTTTTTTGATGGAATCATAATAAATTCCATTCCAAACCCGTTTTTGATTGCAAAGCAGAATAACCTAACTTTATCAACCTTTTCTACTATTAATTTAAAATTAAGACGGTGTACAACAAGCTCCAGTTTTTTTTTCTATTTATGCTATTGCAGCAGGGTGTAATTTTTAGTCAAATCACTAAGGATACCACGGCACTTGCTGCAGTAACCATATTAGCTTCTCCTACAAAAGCTACACTTCAAAACACGGCTGCGTCTCTAGCAGTTATTAGCAGGAAGGAGCTCGATAAAAGTAATGGGATTATCCTGACTTCGGTACTCAATAAAATTCCGGGCTTGTATATGCAACAAGGCGCTTTGAACACCATTAAAATTAGTATTCGCGGTATTGGTTCGCGTTCGCAGTATGGAACTCAAAAAATAAAGGCTTATTTCGAAGGTATTCCGTTAACCACTGCCGAAGGAGAATCGACGATTGAAGATTTAGATTTAGAGACTATCGGGCGTATCGAAATCATCAAAGGACCTAATAGTACCAGTTTTGGTTCGGGATTGGGAGGTGTAATCAATTTGTTTGCGCGCGAAATTCCTACGGATGAATTTCAAGCGAAATCAAGCTCAACTTATGGAAGTTTCGGACTCTTAAAACAAAATTTTTCAGCGAATTATGGCAAATCCGCCACAATGGGTGCTGTTAATTACAGTCATTTACAAAGTGATGGCTTTCGCCAAAATTCCTCTTATGATCGAAAATCACTGACGCTACAAGCCCAACAAAAGATAAACTCCAAAGGCGAATTATCCTTTATCGGAGTGTATACCCAACTCAAAGCCTACATTCCCAGTTCTATTAACGAGGACGATTTTAATATACATCCCGAAAAAGCGGCAAGCAATTGGGCTCAGGCACAAGGCTATGAATTCTATGATAAAGTGTTGATGGGCGTGGGTTACCGTCAGCAATTGTCTTCAAAATGGTCTTTGAAAATCAGTGTTTTTTCGAATCTTAAAAAAGCCTACGAGCCACGACCTTTTAATATCTTGGATGATAAAAGCAGCAGTATTGGTTTGCGTTATAGTTTGAATTATAAAAACACGCTATGGTCAGTACCATTTGAAACGAGTTTGGGAACAGAGATGGCTTTTGATGAGTATACTTTTTCTCTTTTCGAAAATCGATATGCTTCGCAACCCAATCCAGGAAGTGTTGCCGGAGATGAATTTAGCAAAAAGCAGCAAAAAAGCAGCTACCAAAATTATTTTTTACAGGCAGATTTTTCGTTGTCCCCAAAACTTCATTTAGAAACGGGTCTGGCTTTTAATACCACACGCTATTCGTTACGGGATCTTTTTGCAGAAGCGGAGACAATGCCAGACCTAGCCTATACCTTTGGGGAAATATGGTCCCCAAGAGCGGGACTTTCTTATAGTTTTACTAAAACAAAAACAATATATGCATCGATAAGTAAAGGGTTTTCAACGCCATCTGTTGCGGAGACGCTGACTCCCGAAGGACAAATTAATACCAAACTAAAACCCGAAATAGGGTGGAACTATGAACTGGGATTGAAGGCGCAAGGACTAAACAATAAATTACACACGGAGCTGACTTTTTTTAGTACTCAAATTACAAATTTACTAGTAGCAAGACGCACCGCCGAAGATCAATACATAGGCATCAACGCTGGGGCCAGTTCGCATATTGGGATGGAATTTCTTCTCGACTATACGCTTTTACAAACGAGCCAATACCAGCTTTCAACTTATTTTTCGGCGGCAGTGAATCGTTTTAAATTCAAGGATTTTGTGGATGGTACAAATGATTATTCTGGAAACCAACTTACGGCGGTGCCAGATGCGCAATGGAATGCAGGCGTGGATTTGAGTACGACTAGCGGATTTAAACTGCACGCTGCTTTTAGTAAAGTGAGTGCTATGCCGTTAAATGATCAAAACTCAAAATACACCCAAGCCTATTCTCTTTTAGATTTTAAAACAAGCTATACTTTTATGGTTTTAAAAAATCTGAAAACGGAGCTCAGTACGGGAATCAACAATGCAACAAATGAGCAGTATGCAGCTAGTATTTTGCCCAATGCGGTGGGATTTGGTCAGGCCAAACCAAGGTATTATTATCCCGGAAATCCGCGGAATTATTATGGCGGAATTAGCTTGAGCTATCTTTTTTAGAGTTCAATATGGGGCGTTTAATTCCATAGCTGTTTGCGGTTTTTATTCTAATATAAATTATGGAACGCGGATGAAACGGATTTGAGCGGATTACCGCTGATTGTATGTGAGGAAGTTATAAAATACATTTTTAACCGTCAAATCTGATGTCATCAGTGGATTGTTTTTTGTGATGTCTTGAGAAGTTATACCAAAAACCAGTACCATATAGTCCAACCTAAATATTTGTCAAATCGAGCGGAGTCGAGATGCAATAGTGGTTCTCGACTCCGCTCGAACTGACAATTGGACTGTCTTATAAATAGTATTGGTATTATTAAACAAAAACACTTCCCGAAACAAGTTAGGGATTAACGTAACTGACGGCGCAGATAATTTCAACCTAGTTACTGTTTTACCAGTGCTACTTCTTCTAGGCTAACACTCTTTTTTTGTTTGTTGCTCCAGGAATTCATAATGTAATTCATCACATCAGTGACTTCCTGATTGCTGAGTCCCATCGCTGGCATGGCGCTGTTGAATTTTTTGCCGTTAACCACAATAGGACCGCTGAGTCCAAATTTTAGCGCGTGAATACTCTGGGATCTTTTTTCAGTGAGCCATGTGGATCCATCCAATGTGGGGAAATTAACACCATCTCCTTTTCCGTTTGCCAGGTGGCACTGCATACAAAAATCAGCATAGACTTCTTTTCCGTTTGCGATGCTTTTTTGTAAAGGCGTTTGTTGTTTAATTTCTAAAATAGGAAGGTAGTTCGTTTTTGAACTAACACTTGGATTCGAATAATATAAATAAGCGGACGCAAACAATGCAATTCCGAGATGTAGTTTAGCTATCATCATTTTAATTTCTTTAGGTTTAATTGCGTAAAGTGCTGCTTCGATTTTTTTGCCACAGATTCACTGATTAAAAAAGGATTTTTACTATCTGTTAATCTGCAGCTATTATTTCACTAATACCATTTGGATTTTTTCTCGAGGTAATTTAATTGGGTATAATTTTTACAATTCCTTTTCCTTCTACACCAATGTAAATATAACCGTCTGGACCTTGAGCAACATTTCGTACACGACCAATATCGGTAGCGATTTTTTGTCGGCCTGTGATTTTATCTCCTTCTAATTTTACTAATTCGAGGTATTGAAATTTCAACGAACCCACGAGTAAGTCTCCTTTCCATTCTGGGTAACGGTCGCCGGTCACAAATGTCATTCCCGAAGGAGCAATAGAGGGAACCCAATAGTATATCGAATCTTCCATACCTGGTTTCTGCTGAATAGTACTGATGTTTGTGCCATCATAATCGATACCATAGGTTACGACGGGCCAACCGTAGTTAGCGCCTTTTTTGATAATGTTGATTTCGTCTCCGCCTTTTGGGCCGTGTTCGTGATCCCAAATAGCGCCCGTAACCGGATTCTTTACTAATCCCTGCGGATTGCGATGGCCGTAAGAATAAATAGCTTCCTTAGCGCCTGCTTTCCCCACAAAAGGATTGTCTGCGGGAATGCTGCCATCATCGTTCAGACGATAAATTTTTCCGTTGTCTCGAGTGATATCTTGTGGATTGACAAAATGTGCTCCGCGTTCTCCTGCCGAGAAATACAAATAGCCTTCGTTGTCAAAAACGATTCGGGAACCAAAATGCTGTCCCTTAGTGGTATTGGGTCCGCATTTGTATAGCGATTGTATTTGCGTGAGACTTTCATTTTCGAGTTGGGCTCTAATGAGTTTGGTGTTTCCGCCTTCTCCCTCGCCTTCTGTCGAAGCGTAGGTGATGTAAATCCAACCATTTTTGGCATAATCAGGATGTAAGACAATATCGAGCAAACCGCCTTGACCGCGATTGTAGACTGGGGGAACATTTTTCACTTCGGTTTTTGTGCCGTTTTTAATGTGGTACAAAATCCCGCTTTTCTCGGTAACTAGCATCGAGCCGTCCGGTAGCCAAGCCATTCCCCAAGGAATGGGAATGCCATCAACAACGGTTTCCAAAGTATAGTTTTTTACTTCGTCTTGAAGCGCGACATCTTTTGGATTGGGCTGTGCTTGACAACTGTATATAAAAAAAGGTACAAGTAGTAGAATAAATTTGTTCATGATATTCAATTTAAAAAACGAGTTTTAAAGATAATAAAAGAATATCAGTCGATTAGCTATTTTTTAAAATTTTAGTGAGACTATATAGAAGCTAATTAATTTTTAGTTTGTTGAAGGTGAGATCTGATTTTATCTATGAGGATGTATTTATATTAAAATAATTTTTAAGTGCTTTGGAAAATATATTTTTATTAAGTTCTAGTAGTTCTGCTTTTAGATTCCAATTTATAATCATTTCTTCATCTTCGTCGCATACTGGTTCTCCGGTTAATTTTCTGGTTAGAATATCACTTAATAAAATATCACTACATGAATAATATTTTGGATAATACTTTTCAATAAATGTCCAATAACTATAATTGTTAGTTTCTTGAGTTGCCGTATAGAATTTTTTTGTTTCAAAGTTATGAAAAAATCAAGGTTTAAGTAATTTTCTGAGGCGGAAAATCGATTGTACTTATTTGTGTTTTATTTTAAATTTATTTAATCATTTCTACGTAGGAGAAATGATTAAATAAATACTTGTATTAGTAATGGTGCTTTCCTTTTATTGCTTCCCGTGCAGTGTATTTAGCAACAAAAACGGAATCATTGATTATATCTCCAAAAAGAGCAGCGATTAGATATTTTTTAATAGCATCAATTTCATCTTGCCCTTTTTCGTTTCCAAGATGTTTACCCTGTTTATAAATTGCATATATTTTTTTTGTCTCAATCATAATTTATCAAAAATAGTATCCATGTGGTATTCCAAAAATTCAACCTTAGGTAAGTATTTGATTGGAGTGGTAATTTTTAAATTATCAATGGAAGCAAAGTGGTTATGATAAAACTCAGTATTCTGTTTCTTTTTTAATGAAGTGGAAAGAACGATGTGATAGTTTTGATTGATGCCAATTATTCCTTTATCGAAAGCTTTGTCGTATAAAGCCGAAAGACAAATGCCGTTTTCTGGATTTAAACGATGTTCTTCGTTTTTTGACCAAGGAACAATATGACTTGCTAACAAAAGCTCGGGGATGTCAATTCCTGTAATAGCACATTTAGTCGCATAGTTTGCTAAAACCATTTGCCTAAATACTGATTGATTCACTCTAGTTTTTACTTCTCTAATAACAGTTTCTCCTTTTAAATCTTTTAAGTCAAAAAGTAAGTCTTGATATTTATTTTCTATGGTAGAGTTTTCTTTTTGAGCTAAAATTTGTTCACTTAGGAAAATTAACTCTTCTTGATTGTGAAAGAATTCGTTCCAAATTGGTTGGACTTGATTTGTCCCGTTTTTAAGGCCGCCAATTCCTCTTTTTTGGTGGAAAGGGTCAACGCTGGCAAAATTACCTAACCTCATGCCAATAGAACTGGGCGTTCTTCCTAATAGATTTGCTAATTCAATTACTTGTGGATTACCTTTATGGGTCTTGCCAAACTCAATTTTTAAGTAGAGATTGAAAGCTAGTATTAGTTCTTCGCGTGTCCAGAGTCTTATTTTAGGCATTATTGTTTTTATATTTAAATTTCGTTTAATAAATGTTTCCAATTTCGACACTTATGGACAAGTTATGGATTACTCCTTTTTAAAAAGAAAGATCATTTAAATTGAAAACTTTCTTTTTTTTAAATAAATGAAACGGAATGGACGTTGTTAAACCTTGTGTAAAGTAAAGATAATTTTTTATTTAAATTTATGAAATTGAATTCTAATATAAAAAGAGGATTTGAATCATAAAAAAACACTCCGTGTTCACTCAAATTCCCTAGCCCTGACCGCAGTGGAACTCCTTATGCAGGGGCCTTGTGTGTTTTTCTTTGGGCAAAAGAGCGACCGGAGGAAGCTCCTTTTTGGCCGTAGAAAAAAACAAGGGCATCAATAAGAGTGGAGCGTAGGGCAGGATAAAGCTCCTGGATATAAAATAGGCTTTGGATTAAAAATGAAAAGACCATCGTTACCGACGGTCTCTTTCTTCAGGATAGCTGTTTAACCAAAACCAATTTGAACAGCAGCTACCCTAAAGGGGGCAAAAGCGTTTGAGATAAACTTTGGGGGGAAATTTCGCTGGCTTCATAAACAGCTGTTGCAGTCAAGAACAGCGTTGCCCAGGAATTCAGTATTGAAACTTCCCTTAACGAACACACTTTTTCGAGGTGCTGTTTCCAAAGTTTTATTTTTATGGCTGTAATTTAAGTGCTAAGCAAACCTATCACTCTTTATTTGTTTTTGCTTACGGGTTTCCGTACTGGGAAGTTATTTTTTGGCAATTGGGTTTCAAAAAGGAACGAAACGACGGTAACAAAAAAGGCTATCGTTACCGATAGCCCTTTTTTCGCTTTACATATAAATCCAAAAAACCTACAAGAATAATGAACGCTGTAAAGCAATACCCTTTGTTATTCATGACAAACATACGAGACGTTATTGAGCTTTCCTTACGGTTTCCCGTAAAAGGGTGTTTTTTTTTAAAAAAAATTATAAAAAAGGGGAATAAATGCTTTTGTGGGGAAAAATGGGGCCAATTTTTTTTGAATATAAAGAAACAGAAGTATTGTAGCAAGTAAGAAAAATGAGTCTGGTAACCAGTTATTTAATGGTGCTGCAATGTATGTGCTGCAGGTTTTGGGTTTACTAGGAAGCGGTAGTCTCAAGCGAGTCAATTTATGATTTTTATATAGTACCTTGAAATCAGCTAACGCCCATAAAGTAGTGGCAGGTTCTAACGGATATTAACTCAAGTTGCGTTAATAGGTGACGAACCATTTGTAATTGATCATCGCCCAACCTTCATAATTTTCCTCCTTATTTACGACTGGATATTCATGTTTCCAGCCGTCAACGAGTAAGCTTCCATCTTTTTCGATTGTATAGGACTGAATAGGTTTCTCTACGGTATCATTTTGAAGAAATTGAATATTTTCTTTTGTCAAATTACATCGTGAACAATCAATAATGCTTCCATCATTAAAATAGGCACGCAAACCTCCATTTGAGTAGTACAAATAGCGTAGTTTTCTGTTTTTAGATTTGTCGGAGTTTTTTGTGACTGCTGCTGGGATTGGAGTAGCGTTATCGGTGGCTTGTTGACCTAAACCAACTGTAGTGGTATCGGCTTTCTCTGTAGCGAGTCTCTTTTCTCTTAACTCTATCTCTTTTTCTTTCAGTTGTAATTCCTTAGTCTTAAGTATTAATTCTTGTTGTTTTTCTTTATTATTATTGCAGCCAAGAAGGGTTACAGCCAGCACGAAAGTTAGTATTGATTTTGTCATTATTTTGATCTAAAAGTTCTTAATATTATTTCAATTGTTTTACAGCGACCATAAAGCGGCTCTGATCGATCCAAGAGTTAGTGTTGTGCGGGAATGAACGAGGTAGTTTTATATCTAGCAAGGTATTGATTATTTAATCAACAATAGTAGCTGCTTTGGGAGCAGGGTATTTGCTGTTAAAAAATTATAGTACCTGTTTTTTTTATCGGTAATTTTTTTGGCCACGAATTTCACGCGAATACATTATCAGTTTGAACAAAATTAGGGATCACTTTTTTTCAATTTTTTCTGGAAAGTTAAAAGTGAATGCGATGCTTTAGCTGTTTTTTCAGCATTTCATGTACTACAGCATTTCTTTTTTTTAAATAAATTAATTTGCTAAAAGGGAATCAATTGTTTTTGTTTAACTTTGCACAGTAATTGTTAAACAATAAATTTCTTGTAAATAAATTAGTGGATTCATTTGAAAATAAATTTAAAAAGTAAAAGCATGAAAAGTAAAAGACCCGATAATGTTGTGTATTCAGATGATGAAGGGTTTAATGCAAATATATTGCCTTATGCTACAAATTTAGGTGCGCCAGTAATTAGAATGGACGATGTTGTTTCTTGGAAAAGTAGAGGCATTAGTAATGTAAACAAAGAGTTTGAAAATAAGTTTAACGAACTAAGAACGCAATATCAAAATCTAATGGAAGAATACGAATGGAACGAATTAGTATATAATTCTAAATTTTCATTTGAGCCCGTTATTGGCGAAATCTATCATTTATATCGGGACGCAGCTGGGATGAACTTTCTTTCGCTGATAGGGCCGCAAGAATGGAATAAAGAACACATTGGCACGTTTAAACTAAACAGTGATAAAAAGTGGATATTACTTAATTAGAAAGGCATCGTTAAACGGGGTATTTTTAATTGTCTAGAGGTTTTCGACTTGATCCGGTTTTCGTTATGATCTGAGCTAGGATCGATCTCCATTCACTTTAATACAAAAAAAAAGCCTTTACATTGCTGTAAAGGCTTTCTGCTTTTCGCTCCCTCTCTTGGGCTCGAACCAAGGAGTGTGACTAGCAGTTAAATCAATACTTTACGTTATTTTATTTTTTTATGTTACCGAATTGTATGCCTATTAGTATTATATATAGTGTAAAATTAATCAAAATATTTTAATATTGTCCTGTCCTTGTAGTATTATACTATTAGGACATTATGTACCTTAAACTATTTGTTCTCTAATTAAATATTATAAAGTTATTTTGATGGAATTAAATTCTTTACCTGGTGAAATCGCTAACGAATTTAAAAGCTTGTTTGAAGGCTCAGAGAATTCTACTGCATCAGAAACTGTTGATGAGTACAAAAGTTCATTTGATGCACTGGAATTGTACAATCTCGAAATTGACACTGTACCAAAATTATTAGATCCCTTTTTTCAAAAAGTAGGTTTAGCCGCTTTAGTTGGAACCTCCGACAGTGGTAAATCTACTTTTCTAAGACAGCTTAGTTTAAATATAGTTTTACAAAAAGAAACTTTTATTGGTTGTAAACTTAATTGTGAAAGTAATAAGGTTATTTATGTTAGTACTGAGGATGACTCCAATTCTGTTAGTGCTGCTATTAGAAAGCAAGTTAATTACATGATTGTGCAAGAGGAGAATTTAGACTTTTCTTTATTGAAAAATTTACAATTCATTTTTGACGCTGAAAATCTTTTAGATAAACTTAAAAAACGTTTAGAAAAAGAACCTTGTGACCTAATCGTTATCGATGCGTTTTCTGATGTATTTGCCAAAGAGATTAATGCTAATACTCAGGTTCGTCAGTTCTTAAATGACTATGATAAAATTGCCAAAAAATATAACTGTCTAATTATCTTTCTACACCACATCGGTAAAAACACTCAAAAGAATACCCCAAGTAAAGACAGCATAATTGGATCACAAGCATTTGAAGCTAAAATGAGAGTTGTGATTGAACTTCGACCAAGTAGTTACATAGAGAATTACAAAGATTTGTGGGTATTGAAAGCAAATTTTCTCGATAGTTCTTTTAAAACTAAGAGTTATGTACTTGAAATGAATTCTGATTTAATTTTTAAAGAGACTGGCGACAGGAATAGTAAGAATCAAAGTGCTAAGAAGGATAATAGCGCAATTGTTGATAAAGTAAAAGAACTTGCAAGTAAAGGTATGTCTGTTAGAAAGATTGAAGAGGAATTAAAAGATACCGAACTTAAAGTTAGTAAGTCTGTTATTGGAGAAATTCTTAAAAAGAATAGGCAAAAGAATTAAAACTTATTGCTTTTAAAATATCACTAATTATGGGTATTGCTAATTGCCATTATTAATACTTTATTTGGGGAAAGTCAACTAGTACTAAATTACAAGTATTAGATAAGTAGGAAAGTAATTCCTACGAAATCTACTTTAATTTGTTACTTTTATAAAAACTATTAATTCCACAAGATGTCCCTTTTTCAAAAGACGGTAATTACTAAATATTTAAACACCCAAAATAAGGAACGTATTTCTCTTAAATGGGAATCTTATAAAACCCATTTCTTGAATCCTAAAGTTCAGGAAGAGATTAAAAGTTTAAAAGAAGAACAGTATCAAGGTGAATTCCTTGAGGATTTATTTGTAAAAATATTAGGGTACACCAAACCTGCTTCTTCCTCAGAGACGCCATACAATCTTACTACTGAATATAAGAATGTTAAAGACAGTAAAAAAGCTGATGGAGCTGTTATTATAGATACCAAAGTTAAGGCTGTAATTGAGCTAAAAGGAACCAATACTACCGATTTAGGTAAGATTGAAGTACAAGCTTTTGGTTATAAAAACAATCAGCCGGAATGTGTGTATGTTATTACTTCTAATTTTGAAAAACTACGATTCTATATTGATAATGCCATAGAACACATAGAATTCAATTTGTTCACACTTACGCAAGAAGACTTCTCGTTACTCTATTTATGTCTTGGTTATGAAAACATAGCTAATGAAGTTGCCAAAAAAATCAAAGAGGAATCGCTTAGTGAAGAGGATGTAATCACCAAAAAACTATATAAGGACTATTCTATTTTTAAAAGAGAATTGTACCAAAGTTTAGTGGCTTTGAATCCAGCTTATGAACCACTGGAACTTTTTAAAAAATCTCAAAAGCTATTAGATCGATTTTTGTTTTTGCTATTTGGTGAGGATAGAAACCTACTACCTCCTAACTCTGTTAAGCTGATATTATGTCAATGGAATCAATTACGAGAATTAGACGAATACACACCGTTGTATGATAGATTCAAGAAGTATTTTGGTTATTTGAATACAGGTTATAAAGGCAAGCAGTATGATGTGTTTGCTTATAATGGTGGCTTATTTAAACCAGATGGAATTTTAGATAGTATTATTATTGATGATGACTTATTGTATACCCATACTTTAAAACTGTCTGAGTATGATTTTGCTAGTGAAGTAGACGTCAATATTTTAGGGCATATTTTTGAAAATTCCTTGAATGAATTGGATGAAATTAAAGCCCAATTAGAAGGTACTGCAATTGACAAATCTAAAACCAAACGTAAAAAAGACGGTGTTTTTTATACTCCAAAGTACATTACTAAATATATAGTAGAAAACACCGTGGGTAAATTGTGTGAGGAAAAGAAAACTGAAATTGAAATTATAGAGGAGGAATATATAGCCAGCATTAAACCAGTCAAAGCAACCAAGGCTGCTATAACTGCTGATAAAGCAATCAAAAAGCCTTTATTAGATAAGCTAACGCAGTATAGAGAATGGCTGTTGCAGTTGACTATTTGTGATCCCGCTTGTGGCTCTGGAGCATTCCTAAACCAAGCATTAGATTTCTTAATAGATGAACACAGGTACATTGATGAATTGCAAGCCAAGCTCTTTGGAGATGCTATGGTATTGAGTGATGTGGAGAAAAGCATCCTGGAGAATAACTTATTTGGAGTTGATTTGAATGAAGAAAGTGTAGAGATTGCTAAACTTTCTTTATGGCTTAGAACTGCCCAACCCAACAGAAAATTAAATGATTTAAACAACAATATTAAATGTGGAAACTCTTTAATTGATGATGCTGAAATTGCAGGAGAAAAAGCCTTTAATTGGCATAATGAATTTCCTCAAATATTTGAAAATGGTGGTTTTGATGTGGTTATTGGAAATCCGCCCTATGGAGCATATATTTCAAAAGATGTTCAAAAATTTTATATATCAAATTATTTAACCGCATCATATAAACTTGATACTTATGCTATATTTATTGAAAAAGGTGTTCGTATAACAAAGGAAAGAGGACTTTTAGGATATATTATTCCATATACTTTTTTAACAATACAGCAGCACAAGAAATTAAGAGAATTTATTTTAAGTTATGATATTGAAAGAATTATTGATTTACCTACAAAAATTTTTGAATCAGCAGATTTAGATACTGTAATATTAATGCTTAAAAAAGAAGAGTTAAAAAGCAAAATCAAAATAGGCAAAGTAGAAAATCAAACTATTTATTTATCAAATGAATTAGATACTCGAGATATTTTAAGTACAGATGATTTACAAATTAACTTGAACAACTCATCATTTGATATTCAGCTTATCAATAAAATAAAGAAAATTTCTAACCCCTTAAATGATTATTGTGAAGTTTCGCAAGGCTATATTCCATATAGAAGAAGTGACCTGATTAAAAATTATGGTGAAATTGAAGGTAACAAAATTGTGGATAAAAGGCTTTGGCATTCATTAGAGAAACAAAATGATGAGTGGAAACAAGAAATTCAAGGACAAGATATTAGAAGATATGCTTATAATGAATCATTTCAGTATGTTAAATACGGAACGCACGTTGCTTCTTATGTAAATCCAAAATTTTTTAATAGTCATAGAATTATTATTATGGAAATTACAAGAGGGAATAGATACAAGTTATCATCGGTTTATTTAGAAAAAGAGTTTTATAATACTCCATCAATAATTAACATCATTAGTAGAGAAAAGATTGATATTTTGAAAGCAATATTGACTGTTATTAACTCAAAACTTTTAACTTGGTATCATTTGAAAGTAAATCCAAAAGCTAATGCAGAAACCTCTATCCCAAAAATATTAATAAATGATGTTAGAAATTTACCAATATCCAAAAATATTGAAGCACAATTAAACTTATTTCTTGAAAAAGCAGACGAAATGCTTTCAATAAATAAAGAACTTCAAGATCAATCTCAAAAATTCCAAAGAACTATTCAAAGGAAATTTGAGTTAGAAGATTTGCCAAAAAAATTACAAGATTGGTACAAATTGACTTATCCAGAATTCATCAAAGAGTTAGCTAAAAAGAAAGTAAAATTCTCTTTGTCTCAAGAAGCAGAATGGGAGGATTATTTTATGCAGGAAAGCAAAATAGCATTGGAATTAAAATCTCAAATTGATGCTACTGATAAAGCTATTGATAAGATGGTTTATGAGTTGTATGGATTGAGTGAAGAGGAAATAGGAATTGTGGAAAATAGTTAGAAAATAGAAAAATGGAATTAAAAGAATTTATCAAACAGACGATTGTTCAGCTAACTGATGGAGTTAGAGAAGGGCACGAATACATTGTCTCGAATGACTTTGGGTCAGGTATCAGTGATACACGTTATAATGAAGTAAATTTTGATATTGCAATTACAACAAACGAAGAGGAAAAAACAGGACTTGGAGGAAAATTAAATGTGGTTAGTTTTTTTAGCGCAGGTATAAATACAGAAGACGTTTCAAAATTAACCAATTACAATAGAATTCAATTTAAACTCAACATTGCTATCAAGACTCAGGGTAATAGATAAAATTGTATTGAAAAATCATAAATAAGTAAATAATTACTATTAAAATATACATAAACATATGGAAGAAGAATGGAAATATTTACTAATTAATGGTAAGCACAAAACAGTTGAAGTACAAAATCCTGATTTCGATAAAGGAATGCTAAATTATATAAAAAATTTAAGACCTTTTAATAAGAAAATAGAGGGTGAAAAACCTATTATTCCAACCGTTAAAGATGCACAAGAATTAAAAAGGGAAATATATACGTCATTCTTTAGAAAACCTTTTAAAAACTTTCTCATACTTACAGGAGCTGGTGCATCAATGGATGTAGGTGGCCCTTCAATGCAAACTCTTTGGAATATAGCTAATGAAAAATATGAAGTAAGAGATTTAATTAACAACAGTACAATTGAAGAAAACGGTTTTGAAATAATTTGCGAGAAAGTTAAACATGATTATACGGATACAAATTTAGAAATCTTATTGTCTAAAATTGAAGGAACTATTTATTTTAATGATGACATAAAAATTGAATTAGATAGTAAGGAAGTTAAATTATCCGATATAAAAGATGACTTATTTGAAATTATAAAAACACATTGTTCTATTCTATGTCCCGAAGACACCTCAATTTTTCCTCATAAAATTCTTTTAGAAAAATTATTACAGAGAAAAGTAACAAGTCCAAGAATTAAGGTCTTTACACTTAACTATGATTTGCTTTTCGAGTATGCTTCCCAAAAAATTAACGCAATAATGATTGATGGATTTTCGTTTACTCTTCCCCGAACTTTCAGTGGTCGTCATTTTGATTATGATATTGTTCAAAGAGAAGGAAGTAAAGTACAAGAAGAAGACAACTTCATCCAAAGAGTTTTCCACTTACACAAATTACATGGCTCTGTAAACTGGGAAACAAAGGGAGATAAAACGATTATTAGTGAAAAACCCGTCTACCCTTTAATGGTCTACCCTAGGCAAGCAAAATATGAAGACTCATACGACCAACCATTTTTTGAAATGATGGCTCGTTTTCAACGAAATTTACGAATCAATAATGATACACTCTTGTTATGTATCGGCTACAGCTTTAATGACAAACATATAAATTCTTCTATTGAAGAAGCTTTAAATCAAAATCCAAGTTTCCGTTTAGCGATTATTGATCCTGGATTTGATAATAAAAATACTGCATCATCACTTAAAGAAATAAAAAAATTAGCACTACAAACAGAGCGAATAATATTAGTATCTGAGACATTTTCTGATTTTGCAGATAACTTTCCTGAAATTGGAACTTATGAAAATAATGATTTACCAACTATAAACCTGAGAAATGAGCGAACTAAAGATTAATCCATTTAGACACGAGTATTTTCTAGGCTACATCAATCAAGTATTTCCTCAATATGTAAAAGTTCATTTTCCTTCCTCAATATTGCTAAATGGTTTTACACATTTTGGAGAAGAATTTAACGGTGGTTTAGTTGGTAGTTTTGTCATAATAGAAGGAGATAAAAATGGTTTTTTAGGTAGAATAACAGAATTATCTCTTCCTGAATCTGAAAGACTTTCTCTAAACGAAAAAGCATTTCAAACTAGCGATTTTCACCCAACTGGAAAAATCGAAATCCTCTTGTCGTTTGACCTTTACGAACCTTTAAAAGTAAAGAAAGGATTAACTTCTTACCCAAACATAGGAGCTAAAGTATTTGTTAGTTCTGGTCAACTTGTACAAGAATATATGTCAAGATTTGGTGCAAAAGATGGGGGGATATCAGTACCTATTAAATTAGGCAATCTAGTTTCAAGTCCTTCAACTGAAGTAAAAGTCAACTTGCAATCTGTTTTTGGGCGACATTGTGCTGTTGTAGGAACAACTGGAGGAGGAAAAAGTTACACGGTAAGCAAATTAATAGAATCATTGATAGAAACTGATAACAAAGCAATCTTAATTGATGCTACTGGCGAATATTCAAGTTTTGATTCTTTAGAAATATGTCAGGAGTGTAACTTAGGTATTGAATATTACTATCATTATTCAAATTTGTCAATTTCTGATTTGTTTTTAATGTTTAGACCATCTGGTCAAGTACAACAACCAATTTTACTAGAAGCAATAAACTCATTAAAGCTAGCAAAAATACTAGAATCTAACAAAGCATCCTACACCATAACTGAAGACGATACAAAAATAACTTATTCTTTTAAAGGTCAAAAAAGTGAGATTCTTTCAATTGAAGTAAATAATGGATGTATAGTTAAACAAGGAAAACCAACAAAACCATTTAATAGATTATGCGCTAAATATTCAGATGAACTAAATGACTTTAATCAGTTAAATTTTGAGATAAAAAATCTAACCAAACAGATAAATAATGAATGTTTTCAGATTTTTGGAGATAATTGGAGTAATAGTATTGACAATAGAAATCAAGGTAATGCTTCAAGTTTAATTTTAAGAATTCATCAAGCATTAAGTGATGTTGATTTTAAAAAAATATTTGGATTTGATAATAATATTAAGGAGGATATTATTAATGAGATTAAAAATTTTAACAAGCCAGAAAGCAAAAAGAGGCTTTTAAGAATTTCATTTGACAATGTACCTTTTGCATTTCAAATAAAAGAAGTTTTAGCAAACGCACTAGGAATGTATCTATTAAAAACAGCTAGAAATGGTAATTTTGACTTTAAAAAATCAGTTAAAAACAAACCCCTTGTTCTGTTTATAGATGAAGCTCATCAGTTCGTGAATAAATCAATAAGGGATGAATATTTTGATAATACAAAATTAGATGCTTTTGAGTTAATAGCTAAAGAATGTAGAAAACACGGTTTGTTTCTTTGCATCGCTACTCAAATGCCGAGAGATATTCCTCAAGGAACATTAAGTCAAATGGGAACTTTCATTGTTCATAGACTAATAAATCATAATGACAAGGAAGCAATTAATAATGCTTGTAGTTCTGCTAATAAAAATACATTAGAGTTTTTACCTATTCTAGGAGAAGGAGAAGCAATATTGACTGGTGTAGATTTTCCAATGCCAATCATTATGAAGTTTGACAAGCCTATAAATGAGCCTAATTCTCAAACTCCAAGTTTAAATAAAAGGGTCTTTTAAATAATTTTAACAAAAAAGACAGCCTTTTGAGCTGTCTTCATTTTTATAAATAATTCCAAATAAATCCTCCTGAAGATTTACGTTCACCCCGGCAACATTTGGTAATACAAGATTTAGAAATTCCAGTTTTTCTAGAAGCCTCGGCTGCTGATTTAAAATTTCCAATAAATTCAAAATTTAAAGAATATTGATTGACAGGTTTAACCCTTAAATCTGTTTTTGGAGTAATCTTTTCTAATTGTCTATAAGACCAGAAACTGCCATTAAACATGGTAGAATTTAAACAGGCATTTGAAATTCGCTGTTTGTCTATTCCTAAAGTTTCTTTAATTTCAGTTAAACTATTATAAGTTTCTATTAGAGTTCCATTTTCATCGTAATGATACACTAGCTTTTGAAAACCTCCACCAGAATCGCTATTATAGCCTTCCTCTTGCGCTTTAAAATCATAAATGTACTTAGTCTCCTTTTCTGCTAATTCGTTTGAACTGGAAGCTGTGTCGAGTTGTTCCCAAGTGAAATTATCTGCTCCAGTTGTAGTAATTGCATAATGAAATTTATGGCCATTACCTGTGCTGGCTTTTTGCAAGTGATCTTGTTTTCTCTCTTCAATAGATTTGGTAGTTGCACCGATATAACATTCTCCGGTAATCGTGTTTTGTGCTTTGTATATGATAAATTGATTATTTTTTATTTTCATGAATCGTATATTCCCCCTTTCCTAAATTAACGATTTTATTATCTTCAACTAATTTGTTTATACTTTTGTGAAATGTATCTTTTGACATAGTTTTATTCTCACCTAAAGTAAAATTCTCATAAAGAGTGTTTGTTTTTATGGTCTGACTATGCTGACTACAATGACTGTTTATATAATCGAATATTACATCCTTATTAGTAGTGTTGTTTCTGTAATCAATCTTACTTTCTTTATATAAATCAAATTTGTTACAAGAGCCAATATTGCTTACCCAATTAATTTCATCAATTTTATAAGTGAAGGCAGTTCTGTCATCTTTTTCAATATGCTTGTTATATAGCATACATAAATAATTCCCACCATCTCGATTTGGTACATTTCCTAATCCTATAGCGTATTCAAACTCTTGAGCAATTACTCTACTGCCCGCAATACTGTCCTGATCAATAGGCTTCTCATTACCTTTAGTATTGTGATGTACAATTATTAATGTTTTGTTTAGTGAACCTAAATAATGTCTAAATTTTTTTATGAATTTAATTCCAGTTTCGCTGTTCTCGATTTGTCCTTCTACCATATGAGAAAGACTATCAATAAAGACATATTTTGGATCTACTTCCTCAATATATTGCTGTAGGTACAACCAATCCGATTCTGTATTCAGAAATTCAGGAAAATCCTCTGGAGTAGGATAATAATTTTCAAAAAAGATATCTTTTTCCTCTTCAGTCAATGTAGAAATTTGTTTTAAATTTCTTCTACTTCGTAATCTGTAGTTCTCTTCTAGGTTAATAAATAATACCTTTTCTGGTTTATTTGGTAAAGGAAAGTTGAAAAAATCTTTTCTACCTACCGCAAGCGATATTGCTAAATTCTCTGCTAATGTAGTTTTTCCTGTTTTACTTACTCCAACAATTAATCCTTTAGAACCCTCGGTTATACCATTCCAAACAATTATTGGTTCTGGTTGGTTTTGAACTTTTGTAAATAGATCTTTTGCCCTTGTAATGCTGAATGGTCTTGTTGCCAGTTCATTTTGTTGTGTTGATTTTGTCATAATTAAATGATTTAAATTAATTAAATATTTAATTACAATTTTAAACTACTTGTTTTATAGAGTCTTGTGAAGTAAGACGAGTCTGTCTAGTCAGACTAAGCTACAAGAGTTAATATTAAGCGATAATTGTTTTGTAGATTTTTTGGAAATTTGTAGAATATTTTGACACACTTAAAAGTCAAAATTGTAATGTTACTGCAAAAGTAATGAATAATTATGACAATTCCTAATATATTGACAACTATTTTTATTAAAACAGTTAAATAAATCAATTATTAGCAATAAATTTATAAAAAACGGATGAATGTACATATTTTGTACAATCATCCGCTAGCTTTGCTAACTTTTTCAGGGTTTTTTTGATAAGGCAGAGAACGACTCAAAAGCTTGGGTATCCAAAATACAACATAACTGCCGTCTTGATTCATATTACGATCTGAAAATGATAATAGTAATACGCTTTAGTGTCAATAATAAACACTGTTTTTAATTCTATGGTAACTTTGATTTCCTCCACAAATACATATTGTCCTGTTTTGAGCGTACCAATGTCTTGCAAAACCTTGACTTCAAATGGACAATACAGTTTTGTTAAGGTGTTTTTCCAAGTAATAACATAGATTTCTAGAGGAGAACTGTATTTTAACAGCTCTGCCAACTCTTTTTTTGTCATTTTTTATCTAAATTTTTATTTTTTGAAAAGGACAAACTGTTAATAAATCATAGTGTAAAAGCTATGATAATACTAATGAAGGAACCAGTTGCTCTGATCATTTTTAATGAAATTTGCGAGGTAATTCATAAACTCGTATGCATTGACATTCTTTTCAAAATTGGTATCAATGTAAGCGCTCTTAGCAGCTTCTGTAAACAAGTTGTATAGTCTCCAGAAGTCAATAGCTCCATTTTCAAATCTTGCAAAGTTGGGGTCACTATGATAATCCTTTACAATCGTGTTAATTTGATTGTCGTTAATGTTTAGATGAAAGAGGTTTCGTTTGGTCTCTTTATCTAAGAAGGAGTATATTTTCATTTTTCCAATCAAGTGAGCAAATTGAGTTTCATTAATAGAAAAGCGACTCATCTCGTTCATCTCATGCAAATGTTTTTTTTTATCATAGCTATTTATCAGTTCATAGATTTTAGATTTTAATTCTGAAACTGACGATACACGAAGGTCATGTTTAAGTCCATCTGTTGAAATACAAAGGTTAGTACACACCTTATTTTGAAACCCTATAAAGACCTTAAATTTCTCTATGGATTTTTTGCTGAAAAGATTTTCCTGATTGTAGGATCGTACACCACCTATGGATAAACACAGTTTGTTGCCATTAATCATTTCGCTAATTTCAGGTATTTCAATAACAAATGCCATACGTTCGTAATACAATGTTTTTTCGTGCTCTAGGAGTTCTTTTGCGGGCTTCCCAACAGCTGATGGAATTCTGCCTTTAATTTGATGACTTACTCTTATTTGAGTATCTAAAACACCTTTATAATCTAAAATTTCTTCTACAACCTCTTTGGCACTTTGAATAAATTCATAATGACTAATTGTTGATTCGTTATCTTTTGCAAAGACTGGAATGATACAATCTGATTTAAGATGATCTATATCTACTGCTATTGTATTAGCCTCAATAAAATTGGAGCGTACAGCAGTAATTACCTCTGTTTCGTCAATAACTTGATTTTCTGTATTATTTAAAACTAGATTCATTTTCTTGGTTTTTTAATGGTTGTACGATTTCATTTTCTGGAATAAGTTGAGAAGCATCTCCATCAATAATGGCTTTTCTATCTATAATAAGTGGATGTATTTGACTTTTCAGAGTTGGATATTTAGCATAAATTTCTTTTAACTCTTCAGGTGTATTACTTGATACAATTTCATTTTTAACCGCTTCAATAGAGATACCTTGGTTGCACCATTCAATTAGTTTTTTACCTGTTGATGAATTAATAATGAATTCAGGTTTGCCAGAGAAAAGTTCTGTTCGATCCTTTGATGCTTGTACTAAATGTTTGTCATTAAGAAACTCAAAATTCACCGTTAATTCATATTCAAACCCTTCTCTCGTAATGGATTTAGTTCCAAGTTTCATCACTTTAGTTTTTCCATTGCTGTCTTTGTCAAGGCTATAATCTACTTTACTTCTTGAAGTGGTAATTAAATGGCATTTCGAGAGAATGATTGCATCTATGAAAGAGTTGTGTCTTGGTGTGACTTTAGCCCAATCTTGAAAACGTCCTCCTAACTGTTCGTGAATCTCCAAACAACCGCCTTTTCCTTGCCACTCATGACTGATAGAATCAATAATAATTAATTCTATGTTGGAATCTTCACAGAGCTTAATAGCTTCTAAATATCGTTCGGGAGAGAATGGTTCGTCTAATGATAAAACATTAAAATCACCTAGGTGTGAATATAAACTTGCACTCTTATTTTCTGTATCAATCAAGGCAATTTTATTCCAATCATTTGTTATTCCATAAGCCATTAATAAGGCTGAATAAGTTTTGCCAAATCCACTAGGACCAGATAATCCAATTCTTAATTTTACTTGATGTCTTGCTGCTTTTTGTAATTGCATAATTTTAATTTTTAAAATTTTAATTAAGTTATTAGACAAAAAAAAGGAACCTCATTGCTGAAGTTCCTTATGTATATTGTCTATTTTGAGTTGTTTTAGTACACCTCTTCTTGTTTGATGACGTTATCAGTAATGATAGCATCTTCATCGGATAAGTACTTATATCGATGAGTTAATTCAATAATTTCTCCTGTGTTACGATCAGTATAATCGTAAGGTTCAACTTCTACTTTTCTGATTTGTCCAGGAAGTTGTGTGCCAATTAAGGACTTACACGTAATTTCGTTGAATGTACAGGCAAGATTTGTTGTTCTAGCAGTAAGATAGGTTCTGCCGGTTTCCTTGCTTTTAATAGCTTCAACTCCACCTTGAACAACGAGTGAATAAAATTCTTCTCCATTTTCTTTTTGGAACGCTTTGTAATCTGTAATTGTAACCATAGTTTTAATAATTTAAAAGATTAAACAAATGAATTAAATCAGAAATAATATGATTGGTTTTTTTTAAGAACCATATCACCTCTGCCCGGGTATCTCCCAAAATTTGAAAAGAGTCCGGGGATGACTTGGTTTAGTTCACGTATTCGACCAAAAAAAAATTAAAAATATTTTTTTGAAAGCAGTTACGGATAGGGTTAAAATGGAAATTCTGAATTGCAATCAGATTGAGTAGGAATGGATTGAATATAGTTTGTTGCTACTTCTTCAAAAATTTTAAAAATGCCACAATGGTATATATCTATAACCTCCAATTCATTTTCTTTAAATATAATATTTACGACGTCTTTTGATTTATTGCCCACAAAAGCAATATCACTGCAACCCTCTTCTTTACAACAGCTACAATTACCTTGGTATGGTTTAAAATAGGTGTCTCCATTTGCTCTAAATGCTGAAAAAGTAGCTACTTCAAGGGTTTTAATAAAATTCTCTTTGTCCCATTCACTATATAAGTATTTATCACTTAATAGCTATTCTAGTTCTTCCATGTCCATATTTGATATGGCTTCTGCTATTTTTTGCTTGGTTGAACTACTCATTGAGGTTATTTTATAGTATTGTTTTTTATGATTAAAGGATTAGTTTTATATCGTTTTGCTACTTTGCATCCGTTGTGAGTTTCAGAACTACGCATTTTCTGCTATGATAGGATTTCTTGCGAAAGAAAAACGTCTGGCTTGCACAAATTTTGCAATAGCGCAAAACGCCTGTGTGTGGCTAGGATTATTTCTGACCAATTAGTTTATGAAACCATTTCAGTTTTTTCAACCTTTCATTTTCAGTTTTCAAATCTTCTATTACTTTAACTTGAAGACTACTTAAATTCTTTAGTTTAGATATATCCTGCTCCAATTTTTTCAAAGTAAAATCTTTTTTCTCTATTGTTTTTATGGATTCGGTATTGCTGCGTTTTAGTTTTTCGAAAGCACTTTCAGTACTTTGTAAATTTTTTTTAGAAAATTGTAAATCTTTGCTTAGTGAATCGTTTTTATTTGTGAGATTTTCAGTTTCTGCAACCAATAGTTTAAGAGCTTTATTTTGTTCTTCTGTTTTGCTTTGAAGTTTATAGTTTTGTACTTCAAGTTCCGATAATGAAGATTTTAAATCATAATTTTCTATATCTTTTTTCTCAAGTTCTTTTTTCGTTTCGTTTTGTTTTTGCTTGAATGAAGCAAATTTAGTTGCGACAAAAACAAAATACTTTTTGAAAGTTTCTGTTTCAATGTCATTTCTAAATTTAATTGCCTTTACAAAGTTTTGATATGCTTCCGTAAAGTTATTTTCCATCACGTTTACACGAACTTTTTTATAGTAGAAATCAGCTTTTCCTGAGTTTAATTCTTGTACAATTAATGTATTAGGCGTTTCATTCTTTGCAAATTCCAAAACTTTTGGGTCAGTTTTTATGGCATTATTACCAATTTGGGTTTTTAAAACTAACCCATTAAATGTTGTGCAACGACTCAATGCAACATATACTTGCCCTGATGCAAATGCAGCACCTAGATCAGCAATGACTTTTTCGAAAGTTAATCCTTGACTTTTGTGTACAGTAATAGCCCAAGCAAGTTTTAAAGGAAATTGAGAAAACGTTCCAATCGTTTCTTCTTCTATTTTCTTTTCCTTTACATTCCAAGTATATTTTATATTGTTCCATTCTTGTCTTTCAACTGTCAAGATTTTAATTTCGCCTCTATTTTCATATTCAACGATAATTTGATCTTTGTCAATTTTCTTGATTTTAGCTATTTTTCCGTTATAATAACCTTTTGATATGTTGTTTTTAATGAACATTATTTGCGCACCTTCTTTTAGTTGAAGAACTCTATTAGTTGGCATCATGTTGTCTGGAAAAACTCCTGTTATTGTTGCTTCAAATTGGTTTAATGCGGTTGGTAATTCTAAAAGTTTTGAATTATTTGTTGTGTTTACAATATTGTTATGAGTAGCAAGCGTTATATAGTTTGAGTTTTCATCTGGTTTGAATGTAGGATTGAATTTTGAGTTTAATAAATTTATTTCATTTGTAGAAACTTGATTGATTCTAACTCTATTTAGTAAGTCAATAAATTCTTGTTCATTCTGTCTGTAGATTTTTTTTAACTCAATATAAACAAGTTTATATTGTTTGATAACTATTGAACTAAAGAAAAAAGGACTGTCATAAAAAGGACTTAAAATTTCCCATTGTTCAAAATCAGCGATTGGTGGTAATTGAAAAGTGTCGCCAATTAAAACAACTTGAACACCTCCAAATGGCTCGTTTAAATTTTTTCTAAAAATTCTTAAAAGCCTATCTATGACGTCTAGTAAATCACATCTAACCATTGAAATTTCATCAATTATTAGTAACTCTAAACCTCTAATTATATCAACTTTTTCTTTTGGATATGAGAAAAAATCATAAATAGTACTTCTGTCAATATCGCCTAAATTTGGTCTAGTTCTTAATCGGTTATCATTGGGAACAAAAGGACCAAATGGGATTTTAAAAAATGAATTGATAGTTTGACCGCCAGCATTTACAGAAGCAACACCTGTGTAAGCAAGGACAACTGAATTTTTTGTTATCGTTTCTCGCAAGTATTTTAAAAAAGTTGTTTTTCCAGTTCCAGCTTTTCCAGTTAGGTAAATAAGTGGATGACCATATTTCACAAGTTCAGAAGCCAAAAAGAATTCTTTGTTTGTTTCATCTAATTGAATATCGTCTATTGTCGTCATTTATCTATTTACAGGATTCTTGCCACTAAAGTAGTTCTATTTTTATGTCTAACAGAACATATAACTTCTAAAGTCTAAGTTGAAGTTCTTACATTTAGGACAGAAGTTATTTACTTGATTTAATCTTAAGTCAAAGTTTTCAAAGATGTATTTTCCTTCATTGTCTCCTTTAAGTTGTTCA
Organism: Flavobacterium sp. DW-iso2; assembly: GCF_058725285.1. Lineage (NCBI taxonomy): Bacteria > Pseudomonadati > Bacteroidota > Flavobacteriia > Flavobacteriales > Flavobacteriaceae > Flavobacterium > Flavobacterium sp. DW-iso2. The sequence goes on from NZ_JBZXDY010000003.1 coordinate 106,095, forward strand.
TCTGTATAAAAAATGTAATCTGGATTATCTTTTTCTAACTTGTGATTTACACTTTTTAATTCCTTAGTGTTTTTGTCATAAGCTGGTACGGGATTAAAGGTTTGAAAATTGAATTTCCCTCCTCCATATCTAAAACTTGTCTCGTAATTGCAAATTTTACAGTTTGCTTTTAAAACTTCTCCCATAGTATTGATTGTTTTCTGATTGTACCTCTATTAAAATGAAATTTGACTTGAATGGACTGGAAATTACTTAACTGGCTCTTATTAAGGTATTTTAGGAAAGGAATTTGTTGATTTAGCCTTGTATACTTGTTTAATTTTTAATTTTTTTGGAAATTATTTCTTTAAACAGTTGAACTCTTTGATAAGTAAGTCTTTATTTTGAGTGACTGTCATTCCTATTAATTCATTATTTATTTTAAATGAAATAGTTTTAAGAGTATAATTTTTTAATTCTTGTAAATCTTTATTAGTCAAGTAATAGATGGTTGTTGAAACTTTATTTCCATTCATTTCAATCACTTCACTTACGCTTGGTTTTAGCGAGATTCCGTTGTTATTTGTTGTCTGGATTATCAGATTTCCAGTTGTCTTTGCTACCCGAGATGTCTTGTGAAGCACAAAAACCCCAACTGTGTATTGTTTTGTATTTATATTATAATACAGTGACAAGCCCGACTCATGCTTTTTCCCAATCGCTATAGGTTTTGGAGTAAAATATTTTATGGTTACACCGTCAGGACGATTTGTTGTTTTAATATCACATTGACTTTGTGCTCGTGATGCGATTAGTAATACAAATAGAATAATGATTTTTTTCATTTTGTGTAATTTTTGTGATTAGTTGTTAAATCTTTATTTTAATATTTAATTGCAATCTCTACCTGTTAAATCTTTTTGTGCGATATAAATTAAAACGGCACCAAAACCGATGCTAAACATCATACCAAAAAATCCAATTGCTGGCTCATCATTGATTTTTGTAAATGTTACTATTCCAAGAAGTATCATAAATATTCCAAAAATTAGCATTAAAATTAATGCTAAAGTTGAAGTTGCTTTCTTTAATATAAAAATTGAAGAATTTAAAAAATCTTCAAAAGTCATTCGTGAAAAATATTGAGCCCGCTTCTCTGCGTTTTCTTTTACCTTGTCATAAACTTCACTGGTTGGGTATTTTGTTTTGTTAGAATTTGGTAAAGAACTGTATTTATAATTACGTCTTTGTTTATCAAAAATTGCTTTTGTATTATGATCTTTTAAAATTTCATACGCTTCAAAGACCTCTCTGAATTTAGTACTAGCATTAATATCTTTATTTTTATCAGGGTGATATTTCTTTGCTAACTTTCTAAACGCTTTTTTAACTTCTTCTAAAGTGGCATTTTCAGCAATATTTAATACTTCATAATAGTCTATGAATTCCATTTATCTCTTGTTATTGATTTCATCATTTTCTTTTTTCTCTAGAGAAGTTTGTTTATCAACAGTCGTTTTAGTTGCGCTATAAAATAGATATGCAGGGATTAGTAGGGAGATTAATATAATGACTATGTACATAACTGAATTTCTCGGATCTTCGTTACTAAGATCAATTCCGCTTTTGATGAAAGCGTAGGTAAGTATTAATGCAATTATTATTTTTAGTGTTTTCATTGGTGGGCTTTGTTTAAATGATACGAACTTACTAACCATTTTTTGGATTTGTAATTTTTTGTAGCATAAGGATTAACTACGAGATTTAGATATATCTTTTAATTTATAATACATATCACCTTTTTCTAAAACATTATTAACAATGTCTAATGTTTCTGTATCAATAGTTAATGCTAAAGTTCTGATTTTAGCGGATATTGTGGTGTACGCTTTAAAAAGTGAAATGTTTGAAGAACTTATTGACGCTACCTTAATTGGACCTTCAAAAGCCCAATTATATTCATCCATTCTATTGTAAATTTCATGCCTTATGACTATTGAAAGTCCTATAACGTCTTCAGTAAATTTACTTTTATTGTAGCTGTATTCAACTTTATAATTTAGTAGATCTAATTCAGTGTTTAATTTGTCCATCGCATGGCCGAGCATTACATACTCTTTTATTTTTTTAATTGACTTAAACATATTTTTTTTAAGATTTTATAAGCTAAATACTAGCATTGTTATTTTTATATTCAAAGTACATTAAGTCAAAAAAAATTTTATTTATAGTTTTTTTTACCACAATTTTCCTTTTATGTAGTGTAAATAATCTGACGCAATTTTCTCTTGCATTTCATTACTAATATGGCGTAAATTTGGATAGTCTTTAGGATATGTAATTTCTCCACCCATTTGTTTTTTTCTATATTTTATTTCAAGGTTACCAGTACTATAAAAAAATTGAACTATTTGATTGTCATCTTCACGATAGAGGTTAAATGACCTTTTATCTAAAATTGTAATTTTAGCTTGACCATCAAAAATGTTACTGTTCAAAATGTTATGAATTATTTCAAATTTCTCAGAAATAGTACGAGTATTTAGTTCCTCCATATCGCTATTTAGCGAGAGTAGAAATTTTCCTAAAATGATTACAACTAGTGTAATGATAATTGTCCAAATCATAATTTATTTTTAGAAATGTTATTATATTTTAATCTCCACTGCCAATTCATATGTAGTTAGAGTAACTATTCTTTCTGAATCAGTATGAGTTTCCATTTTTGGTTTGTCAAATATTAGATAATATTTAATAAAAATATTGAGAGAACTCGGTTGAAGAATATTTTTTATCAGTTGGATAACCATTTTCATTGTACTTATATGTATAGTAAAATGTTGGAATTCCGGCGCCATCTTCCGTCATATTGTTTTTAGAGAATGTATCATGATCAGGATCCAATATTAAATTAAATCCTAAAATATTATTAAACGGGTTTTTCATTGTGTCATAAGCAAATTTATATGTAATACTAGTTGAGTTTATGCTACTAGAATAAACTTGATTTTTAACTATATTACCATTTTCAATTGTGTACATCCCTGTTTCGCTTGCACTTCCATTTCTAGTGCTTATGTATGAAACGCTGCCGTTTGAATTATGTGTATATGTAAAAGAGCGGGTACCTGAATGATTAGTTTTTTCAATTTTGTTACTAATTTTTCCATCGGTATAAGTATATTCTATTGAACGTTGAAATTTATCATTTACTCTCTCTTCAATTTTTGAAATCACATTTCCTATATAGGTATAAGTTGAAACAAAACCTTGATTGTCGCTTTCCCTTACTATTTTATTTCCGTCATATTTATAATTAAGAGTGACAACATCATTTGGACTGTAGGTATGTATTATTTTTTTTACCAGAATCGATGATGCTGATTTTGAAGAGGTATTTTCATCTTTAGAGCAAGACGATAGTATTAATAAAATAACACTAAACAAATAAAGATTTTTTTTCATTTTTAAAGGGTTTTAAATATTAGTAAGATTTTTACAAATCTAATTTATTTTTCGACTTATAAGTCGAGCGTTAAAAAGTTTTTTGGTTTTTCACTTTGTTTCCTTTGCTCTATGCAGAAGCATTTAGAACAAATAGAAGCTGAATTAGTAAATAGGATTTATAGAGAATTCCTTGTGAAATTTGACGGGAATAAATCTAAATTTTCTAAAGCTGCATTGTGTTCAGAGGCTACTGTAAGAAGGGTTTTTAGAAATGAACAAAGGATGACGGTTGATTTATTACTACGTTTTTGTGTTGCTTTAGGAATTGATGTAAATCATATTTTTAGAAATATAAGTGTTTTTGTTACCGAGTAAAGTGATTTTAATATAAAAATCCTTCGAGATTTCTGCCTTTGGGGTGATTCATTTACTCCTTTTTGAGTTTTAAATGTTTCCATTTCTGAATTATTTGTTTTTGATGAAGGCTAACCTTTTTAATACAAGTCAAACTTAATTCATTGAATTCAATTTACGTTACGGTTTTCCGTAAACAGTAGGTTTTTTTTGTCTCTCCTATAAAAACCAGTTTTTTGTCAGTATTTTTTTTTGAATTGATTCATTTGTTTTTAGATGGATTTTTTTAGCATTAATTTTATATGTTTGTATTTCTTCTGCAATAATAAAACTAACAATTGCAGTCTATCTGCAATATATCATGCCAATTAATTTAAATGCTTTAATTAGATATAAGACTATTGATGAATGTCTATCCAATCCAAATTTGGATTGTACAATTGATATTCTGATAGCAAAATGTCATAACAAACTAGTTGAAAGTCAAGGTGTAGAAAAAGGAGTTTCTGAAAGAACCATCAGAAATGACATAAGAGTACTAAGAAGTGATATTCTGGGTTTTGGAGCTCCTATTGTTGTAGAAAATGGTATTTACACCTATAGCAATCCAGATTACACCATTTTTGGAAGACCTATTGTAGAAATGGATTTATTAAAGGATATCCAAGACCTATTAGTTGAAAATTTTGATAGCATTGATAGTCCAAAATTGAGAATTGCATTAATGGGTTTAGCAAAAATTACAAGCCAGAAGTTGCCTAATAACTTTGCTCCAGAAGATTATGGCATATTCTCCACCAAATTAAAAATGGATGAAAATGATATTTTTGGAAAAAATTTAGACTCATTTATTTATAAGTCTAATCAACCATCCAAAACAAGAAAATATTATTTTTTTAAAGTTAAAGAAGTCCCGCAAGAACTCCTTATTTGGAAGTTTATTTTTGAGGTTATAAATCCTGTAAATCTTTCTTAAATAATTTAATATTTAGCCTTATCATTTCTTCACTAACTTTCTTCTGCACTACCTTCCCATAACTTTCCTGTGTAATAACCATGTTAGAATGACCCAATAGTTCTGATACGATTTCCATTGGAACATCATTGTACAGTAATACAGTAGAGGCAAATGTTTTCCTAGCGATGTGGTGAGTCAATCTTTTCTCAATTCCAATTATAGCTGAAATTTCCTTGAGATAAGAGTTAAATTTTTGATTGCTTATTGATGGGAATATACGATTTTTATCAGTTGAGTATTTCTCAATGATTTCTTGTGCTTTTGGCAGAATTGGAATTGAGATTTGACGCTGTGTTTTCTCTCTCTTCATCTGAATCCAGTTCATGTCATCAAACCCTATCTGAATATTCTGCTTCTCAAGATTTGCCATTTCATTATAGGCTAGTCCTGTGTAACAACAGAAAATAAATAAGTCTTGAATGGTGCTTAATCTCTTTTGATGTAATACTGTTTCTTCAAGGGTTTTGAGTTCTTCTGTAGTAAGGAAGATAACGGTTTTACGGACTGTTTTAGACTTGTGGAGTACAAATGGGTCTCGATCTAAATATCCTTCTGAGATGGCTTGCTTTATGGGCGTTCTTAGTCTTTGAGTGGTTTTGTTGATGGTAATTTGTGCCTGCTTTTTTTCTGTTCTTAAATAGTATTCAAAATCATCTAAAAATTGCAAATTCAATTCTTCTAATGGATAATCTGTTTTTTTAAATTTGAATTTCAAAAATGCTTCAAGATGATTTCCAACATATACAAATTTGTTATAGGTACTCTCTTTAAGTTCTAGTCCTACTAGTTTTTTTATTTTAGATAAATACTGTTTGTAATAGGATAGGATGTTTTCTTTCTTTTTTAATTCTTTACCAATATATTTATTGTAGATGTCATCTAAAGAATAGTCTTCAGATTGAAGTTGGAGAACTAATGCAATTTTGTTTATTTTATTTTGGATTTGCTCTATTTGAGCATTCATTAATTTTGAATTATTATCCAGTTCACTAACTTTTTGAAGTTTGTTTTTCCAATAGAGTGGATTTACAAAAAGTCCTGTAGAAAATTGCTTGCGTTCTTTGTTGAAAGTGATTCTGCAATTTAATGGGCATAATCCTTTTTGATTGATTTTTGTCGGACTGATTACAAAGAGAATTGTGATTTTTTCTTGGTGCATGTTTCAATTATTTAGGGTTAAACAATTGGCATGACAATTTGGTTTATAAAATGGGAACCTCCAGATTTTTCTTGGGAACCTCTATGGGAACCTTTTTTCTTCAAAAAAGCTGTCGAAGTTGACGAACCGTCAGAATGCATTTTTTTAGTAAAAACAGCATTAAGTTTAGATTTTGCTAGATTTAGTCCACAAAAAAACCCGATACTTTCGTATCAGGTTTTGTTTTGCTCCCTCTCTTGGGCTCGAACCAAGGACCCTCTGATTAACAGTCAGATGCTCTAACCAACTGAGCTAAGAAGGAAACTGAGCGATAAAATGTAACGTGTGTTACAGTTGTAAAGCGGTGCAAAGATAGGCTATCATTTGATTTGTGCAAACAAAAATTAAACTTTTTTTAATTTTTTTTACTTCCCTACAATTGCTTTGTAAATATCGTTTCCGTTAGCAAATAACAACAGCGTTATAAGTAATACAAAACCAACCATTTGTGCGTTTTCAAGGAACTTGTCACTTGGTTTTTTACCGCTAACAATTTCATATAATAAAAACATTACATGACCTCCATCGAGTGCCGGAATAGGCAATAAGTTCATTACACCTAGCATAATTGATAACAAAGCAGTAATAGTCCAGAACGTTTCCCAGCTCCAAGTGCTTGGAAAAATATCAAAAATAGCTTTAAAACCACCCACTTGTTTGTAGGCTCCTGTGCTTGGACTGAAAATCATTTTTAATTGTTTTCCATATCCTACCACTTGGTTTTTTCCCTTTATGATTCCTACAGGAATCGATTCTAAGAAACCGAATTCTTGTTTACTTACTTTGTAGTAGCCTAATTTTTCCATGGAAGCAATACTTAATCCGGCAAGGTTAACTCCTAACATTCCGTCGTTGTTTACCGTAACTTGTATTTGTTCTTCTTTTTGATCGCGCAATACCGTTGCAGGAATTGTTTTTCCTTTGTTGTTTTCTAATATGGTTTTTGCCTGATCCATGTATTTTGCAGCTTGACCATTAAGGGTAACTACAACATCTTTGGCTTGTAATTCTTTATTGGTAGATTCGTCATTAATCGAACCAATGACAAACGGCCTTCTGATGTCCAGTAAGGTTCCTTTTTCAAATTTTGACAATTGATCAATAAAATCAATAGGCATTTTTATGGTTTGTTGGATTCCGTTTCTTTCGATAAGAATTTCTTTTCCTAAAACAACTTTCATGTTGATATCATTGTCGAACTTCATGATTTTTGTACCGTCAACCGAAATGATTTTATCACCCGTTTTGAAACCGGCGTTGATCATGGCTTGATTTTCAATCAACAGACCGTCTTTCATATCTGCATTGGCAATATAAGTATCGCCATAAGCAAAGGCCATCCCAATATAGATGATGAAGGCCAAAATGAAGTTAACAGTTACTCCACCTAGCATGATAATCAAACGTTGGTAAGCTGGCTTAGAACGAAATTCCCAAGGTTGTGGTGGCAATGCCATTTGTTCCTTGTCCATACTCTCGTCAATCATCCCCGAGATTTTCACATATCCACCTAGCGGTAACCAACCAATACCGTATTCAGTTTCTCCAATTTTCTTTTTTATAAGGGAGTATTTAACGTCAAAAAACAAATAGAATTTTTCGACTCTGGTTTTAAACAATTTAGCAGGAATGAAATGTCCTAATTCGTGTAGTATTATTAATAATGACAAACTCATTAAAAATTGCGAAAGCTTGATAAATATATCCATTTTTTATTTTAGGTTCTTAATTGAATTGTACAAAAGTAGGGTTTTCTATTTTATTTTGAAAGCCTTATAATTAGGCTAGAATACAATTGCTCAGTCAACAATTATGCCATATGATTTTTTACTTTGGCGGATGTCATGTAACTTTACAATATCATAAATTAAGTGATTAAATTATTAACTTTCATTTTATAAAATCAACCTTATGTCACCACTATTATATACTCCTTTAGAAATAAAAAGCCTTACGCTTAAAAATAGAATTGCTATTTCGCCGATGTGTCAATATTCTGCCGTTGATGGCTTTGCCAATGATTGGCATTTGGTGCATTTGGGTAGTCGTGCTTCTGGCGGTGCAGGTTTAATCATTCAGGAAGCTACCGCTGTTTCTCCAGAAGGAAGAATTTCTCCCGAAGATATGGGGATTTGGAAAGACGAACACATCGAGAAATTAGCAGCGATCAATCGTTTTATTATCAACCAGAATGCAGTTCCGGGAGTTCAACTGGCGCATGCCGGAAGGAAAGCAAGTAGTTCTTCTCCTTGGAATGGTCATAAAAAACTCGATGCTGCACAAGGCGGATGGGAGACCGTGGCGCCAAGTGCAATTCGGTATTCAGATACAGACACGCTGCCTGTCGCTTTAGACAACGCGGGTATCCAAAAGGTACTTGCAGATTTTAAGGCAGCCACGGTAAGATCTGTGAAAGCCGGTTTTCAAGTCATGGAAATTCATGCTGCTCATGGCTACTTATTGCATTCGTTTCTTTCGCCTTTATCGAATGAGCGAACGGATGAATATGGTGGAAGCTTCGACAACCGCATCCGATTGACTCTCGAAGTTGTGGATGCCGTACAATCAGAATGGCCAAAAGACCTGCCGTTATTCGTAAGGATTTCAGCAAGTGACTGGGCTGAGGGTGGATGGGATATCGCAGAATCTGTTTTGCTTTCGAAAGTGCTAAAAGAAAAAGGAGTCGACTTGATCGACGTCTCTTCGGGAGCCTTAGTACCGTATCAAAAAATTCCGGTAGAACAAGGCTACCAAGTCCCTTTTGCCGAAAGGATAAAAGAAGAAAGCGGTATCATGACTGGAGCAGTGGGATTAATTACTGATGCCACTCAAGCGGAAGAAATTTTAGTGATGGGAAAAGCCGACTTAATTTTGTTTGGTCGCGAATCATTGAGAAACCCGAACTTGGGATTGACTTTTGCCTCAGAATTAGGTGTGGAGGTGCAATGGCCAAAACAGTACGAACGGGCGAAGCTAAAATAATCCTCTTTTGGAGTGCGTTTTACTCCAAAAGGCATTATTTTAGAAAAGCAATAAACGCATTACCTGCGACTATTTTTTGATGAATTTCTTATAGTAAGTTCCCTCAGAGGTTTCAATTTGGGCAAAGTGAACGCCGCTTGATAGGCTGGAAACGGTAAAATCAAGGGCTTTGCTTCCCAGTACTTTCTGTCCTAAATCATTTAAAATTGTAATTTTTAGAACGGTTATATCGGAAGGCATTTGGATGTGCAGTTCGTTTGAAACAGGATTTGGATAGATTTCGATCGCCTTCGCCAATTCAAAAGTGTCAGTCCCGAGTGTTGAGGTATTGTTTTTGGAAATGATGTTTTTGTTTGGGTCAAACAGCACGCCAGTTACTGAAAATGGGACAGATACGATAAATTCCTGTCCATTGGTGGTGTTATCTAAAAGCGCGTCAAACGTTTGTCCATTTGAACCCATAAGTTGTACAGGAACTAGCATCTCAAAATAGCTGACCGAAGGGTCAGACTGTGTTTGATTGATTGTAATTTTTGCCTGTCCAGCACCCCAATTTTGAGCCATGACGGTGTAGGTAGGATAGCCCTGATTGTAAACCCAATCATTAAAGAATTCGGTAAAACTTAGGCCAGAGACTGCTTCGAGATGGGCTTGGAACTGAGGTGTTATTGCATATCCATATGCCAATGCAGGGTCATTCAAATAATTTTTTAAGGCTTGGAAGAAATTGGTGTCACCCATTTTTAAACGAATCATATTGGTAACCATAGCGCCTTTATTGTAGGTCAATCGGCTGCTGAAAATACGGTTTACATCAGTAGACTGAGCGTCAGTTAAATATAAGTTCCCGTTCGCTTGTGAAGTCACACTGTTGATTTTTGAGGATTTCCAAGAGGTGAAACTGGGATTGCCGTCAAATTTTTCTACTACCATTCCAGACATATACTCGGTAATCCCTTCATTAAGCCAGATGTCTTTCCAAGTACCACAAGTGATTTTATCACCAAACCATTGGTGTGCCATTTCGTGCGCAATTAAGCTTCTTCCAAAACCTACCATGAAAGAAACCGTTGTATGTTCCATTCCTCCACCCCAACCAAATTGGGCATGGCCGTATTTTTCATTTCTAAAAGGGTATGGTCCTACCAAAGTTTCGTACAGATTCAGTATCTGCGGTGTTTCTGCTAATTGCGTTTGTAATGTAGTATTATAATTTTCGGGATAAATATAATTTATAATGGGGTAGTACGGACTAGCTGCAGTGTTTAATCCTGCTTGCTGGTTATAGACCGTATAATCGGTTACTGCCATGCAAATAAGATAAGCTGGAATAGGGTAGCCATGGTGAAAGTGGGTCGTTTTATTGGCGCCATTAATTACCGGAGAGGCAGGTTCAATACCATTTGAAACACTTATGTATTGAGAAGGGGCGGTGATATAAACGTCAATACTGTTTACCTTGTCATTCAAATCTTGCTTGCAGGGCCACCAGTCTCTTGCGCCAAAAGGTTCCGAAAGAGTGTAAAGCGTCTTGCTACCATTGCCGCGGGTCTGTATTGTAAAGGCATTAAATCCATTTACGGGTGGTGCTCCTGAGTACATTATTTCAAGTGTATTTGATGTTCCTGTAGTTTGTGTGCTTGGTAGTGTAATTATTAATTCGTTATTTGTATTACGGATAGAGCTAAGAGAAACACCATTTTTTTTTACGGAGCTTACTAGTAATTCATTGGCTAAATCGAAGGTTATTGTATTTATATTTGCCAAAGCAGTATACGTTGTTGTTACTTTTCCGGTTATAAAATAGACCGCTGGATCTACGGTAAATTCTAATTTATGATAGGTGATATCGTAATTTAAAGTGTTTGGGTTTACAGCCAAGTTCATCAAAGCAGAGGCCGATTTCATTTCAGCATGAGCGATGTTTTTGGTTTCCATTTCTGAACTTTGAGCCAAAATTCCAGAGACATAAGACAATAAAAGCAGAACGTAGAAGTTTTTCATAGTATAAGTATAGTATTACGAAATTAATGAATTTTTGCTCAATAAAAACAATGAGATTAATTATTCTTGGACTTTGATTTACGATTTGTGTTGTCGTTAGTTATTGTTTTAATTTTACTTGCTTTAATAATTTTTCAGTAATTTTAAAACTTGTAATAAGTTGAAAAGGTCGATTGATGCTAAGATAGATTTCTCAATACTACAGTTTTCAAAGTATTTTTATTTCCCGTGACTATTATAAGCGGGCAAATGTTCCATTTAGTGACGGTACTTTTGGAGGAAGTTAAAATCTTGGACTATACAATCAGTAGGATTCACCTTTATCGAATGAGCGAACGGATGACTATCGCAGAAGTTTTGCCAACCGCATCTGCTTGATTTTTTTTACAGCAGAATTGGGAGTGGATGTTCAATTGTCAAAACAGTACAAACGAGCTAAAAGAAAATAAATGGATAAATTCATCACTTTGTTTTTTTTGAACCATTAAAGAATTTATGAAAACTGAGAATAATGTTTCTATGTGTTTAAGAAAACGAAATTGATTCAAACTTGACTTTATAAAGTATCAATAGATTTAAAAAAAAACTTAGATGACTTATATGTTTAAAAAATCTATATCTCAATAAAATAATAATTATGCAAAAAATAAAAACTGCCTTACTGTCCTACGGAATGTCCGGAAAAGTATTCCATGCACCATTTTTGGAATTTCACTCGGGATTTGAGCTGCTTGGCTCTTGGGAGCGAAGTAAAAAGTTGATTCAAAAGGATTACCCCAACGTAAAGAGTTATGCTACTTTGGAGGACGTTTTGGCATCTGATACTCAGTTAATCATCGTGAATACACCAGTGGAAACCCATTTCGAATATGCTAAAAAAGCACTTTTGGCGGGCAAACACGTGGTAGTTGAAAAAGCCTTTACCACTACAGCGGCCGAAGCGAAGGAATTGGATGTCTTAGCTACGGAAAAAGGAGTGAAATTGGCCGTTTTTCAAAATAGGAGATGGGACAGCGATTTAAGAACCGTAAAACAAGTTCTTTTGGATGGCTTGTTGGGCGACATCATCGAAGCCGAATTCCATTTTGATCGTTACAATCTGCTTTTGAGTCCGAAGCAACACAAAGAAACGGCTAATTCTGGCGCAGGAATTCTAAAAGATCTGGGGCCACACTTAGTAGATCAAGCCGTTTATTTGTTTGGATTTCCGCAAGCTGTTTATGCTGATATCCGCAAGACACGCGATGATTCTTTGGTTGATGATTGGTTTGATATTTTATTATATTATCCTGAATTCAGAGTACGTTTAAAAGCTAGTTTTTTTGTCCGAGAAGCTAATCCGGCTTATACCATTCACGGGAAAAAAGGTTCTTTCCTGAAACCGCGAGGCGATGTGCAAGAAGACGATTTGAAATTAGGAAAAAAACCAAATCTAGATACTTGGGGAACGGAACCTTTAGAAAAAGAAGGGCTCTTGCATACCGAAATTGACGGTAAAATGGTACGACGAAAAATCCCAACACTTCAAGGGAATTATTATGTTTTTTTTGATGAGGTATATCAGTCGATTACAAACGACAAAGAAGAACCCGTTAGTGGACAAGATGGACTGAGGGTCATGAAAATTATTGAAGCGGCGATTCAAAGCAGTGCTGAGAAAAAAGTGATTAATTTATAGTTTTAGTAGACTAAGTATTAAAGTCTTAATTAAAAAGTTGCATTTGTAGCTTGAATCTAGCTGGTTTAAAAGCCAGCTTTTTTCTGTTCTCCAGAAAAAGCCCCCCCCCCTTCTCTTTTTTTTACAGCTAATAATTGTCTATGGTAAAAAGAATTTATTTATTAGGAACTAAGTATTAAACGGAGTTTTGATGAAAAAATAATAAATAAATTAACATTTTAATGCATTATTTTATTAAAAATTAACAATGGTATTAAATTTTAATTACATTTATAACGTGAAAAAAAGAATATAACTATTCTCTCGGTTTCTAAATACCACTTTTAGAACCACTTTCAAATTAGTCCTTTTTGGTTTTAAACCAAATTTTCCAAAAAACACTTTTCTTTTATCGCCGATGCCCAAGCCTGTTTTGGATTTTCTTTGTGCTCGGAAATAAAGCCAATTCTATTTAAAATTAAAAGTTCCCAAATCGCTTGGCGGACCAATTGTAGTTATATGAAAAACAAAGGGATTTATGAAAAAAGCTTGGCTTACACTTTTCGTTATTTTACAAATGGGATTTACTTTCGCACAAAATAAAACGGGAATTTCGGGGATAGTATTGGATGCCAAAACTCAGCTACCTTTAGCCTATGTGGTCGTTTCGATTCAAAATACAAATGCAATGCAGCTTACCGCGGCCGACGGAAAGTTCGTTTTTGATGATTTAATTGTGGGAGATCAATTGGCACTTTTCCACAGCCAAGGCTACAAAGATGGGCTGTTTCCGGTAACAATCCATGCTGGGCAACTACTGGATTTAGGTACAATTCTGCTGGAGGAAGATGAAATTTCAGACCAGCAAAGGAGCTTAATCCGACTTTTCGAAAATGATTTAACCGATGACAATAGTGGTTCAGAGAGCACCTCGGGATTGCTGCAGTCTTCCAAAGATGCTTTTCAGCAAGCCGCCGCTTTCAATTGGGGGCAGGCACGTTTTCGGATTCGGGGATTGGACAGTGAAAATGCGACCACCATGATCAATGGCGTTTCCATGAATAAGTCGTATGACGGCAGGCCACAGTGGGGCGATTGGGGAGGACTCAATGATGCAACGCGAAATCAGGAATTCACCGTCGGCACCGCTCCGTCCGATTATACTTTTGGAGGGATTTTAGGAACTCAGGAAATCAATACTCGCGCTTCCATTTACAGAACAGGAACCAGAATCACCGTTTCAGGTACTAATACGAATTACAGGGGACGCATGATGGGAACCTTTGCTTCAGGAATGAGTAATAGCGGTTGGGCCTTCGTGGTTTCGGCAGGAAAACGTTATGCAGAGGAAGGCTATTTTGAAGGAACCACCTACGATGGAAATTCTCTTTTCTTGAGTGTCGAGAAGAAATTAAGCGACAGGCACTCCCTGAATTTCACCGGATTTTACACCCCGAACAGCCGAGGGAAGAATTCGCCAAATACCGCTGAAGTAACGGATTTAACCAGCGGAACCTACAATTCCTATTGGGGTTACCAAAATGGAAAGAAGAGAAATGCCAGGGTAAAAACTATCGAAGAACCCATCTTGATACTCAATCACTATTTTAAGATCAATGACCAGAGCAATCTTAACTCTAGCGTAATGGTTCAGTTTGGAAAAATAGCTAATAGCAATCTCGATTATCAAAATGCCAATAGCCCAGATCCTACTTATTTTAGAAAATTGCCTAGTTATTACAGTTCGCTGTATGGCAAAGACGAGGGAGAATATTCAGGTGCTTTTACACCTGATAATGAAAATGCCGAGAAGAGCCGAATCCAGTTTTTGGCAAACCCTCAAATTGATTGGAATGCGCTGTATCAGGCCAACCAAAACCCAATAATAGACTCTAATGGAAATACCATGGGCTATGAAGCAGGAAAAAGTCATTATGTTTTATATGAAGACCGCACGGATGATCAAACGGTAGTCGCTTCTTCTAATTTCAACACGCAACTAAATGAAAACTTGATTTTTAATGCAGGGGGGTCATTCCGGAAATTAGAATCGCATAATTACCAGCATCTTCTAGATCTGTTGGGCGGTGCCTTTTTTGAGGATATTGATGGCTTTTATAGCGGTAATCAAGCACAATCTGATTTGAATAACCCAAACAGGCAGGTCGTTGTAGGAGATGCTTATGGATATAATTATAAGTATGCGGCGACTATTTTTGATGCTTTTAGCCAATTTAAATTTTCTTATAACAATATCGATTTCTATTTGGCACAATCTTTCTCTTCTTCGAATTATCAGCGGGAAGGTTTGTATAAAAATGGGATTTATGAAACGATTTCCTTTGGTAAAAGCGAAAAAGTATCCTTTGAGAATTTTGGATTTAAAGGCGGTGCCGTATTTAAAATTTCAGGGAAGCAATCACTGAATTTCAACGGAGCCCATTTGTCTAAAGCACCCACAATCCGAAATACATTTCCTAACGCCCGCTTGAATAATTCCGTTGTGGACGGATTGCAAAGTGAAATCATAAACAGCCTCGATGCGACCTATGTTTTCCGTTCGCCAAAGCTGAAGACGCGATTGACCGCGTATTATTCGACAATAAAAAACGCGGCTAAAACTTCCTTCTTTTATGCGGAAGGTATTTTTGACAATGGCGCTGGGTATACGAACACGAATGCTTTTGTAAGTCAAACGTTAACCCATCTGGATCGAAAGAATATAGGTGGAGAATTTAGTTTTGAATACCAACTCACGAGTACTATAAAAGGAAGTTTTTCCGCAGGATACGGTCAGTTTACCTATGACAGTAATCCTAATGTGAGTATTAATAATGATGCAATGGCTACCGTAGAAAACACAAAGCCTTCATTTGATTTTGGAACGGCGCTTTTAAAAAATTATAGACAAGCTGGAATGCCGCAACAAGCATATGGTTTGGGGATTGAATACCGCGATCCCAAATACTGGTGGATAGGAACTAATATTAATTATTTGGCAGATAGCTATATTGATGTTTCGCCAATAGCAAGGACGGATGGTTTTTATACCAATCCCACCAGCGGTTTTCCTTTTCCAGAAGCGACAGAAGATAGAGCGAGGGAATTATTGAAGCAAGAAAAATTCGAGCCTATTTTGTTACTCAATTTTACAGGAGGGAAGTCGTGGCGCATCAAAGGAAAAAACTTGGGGCTTTTTGCGAGTGTCAATAATGTACTAGACACAAACTATAAAACGGGCGGTTATGAGCAAGCTAGGAATGCTAATTTTAGACAATTAAACCAAGATTTTTCCAGTGGAACTCCGTCTTTTGGCAATAAATATTTTTACGGTTACGGAAGAACGTATTTCGTTAATCTCTATTTCAATTTTTAAATTAAAAAAATCGCCTTATGAAATCTACTTTCTATAGTTTCCTTTTTTTGACGGTACTTGTCACTGTTTTTTCAGGTTGTGCAAACGATGCAGTGGAAATACCAAAACTGAGCTGTACCCAACCAGATTTGTCCACAAATAAAACGGTGGCTGAAGTTCACACTAATGCAGGTGCCATCGTTACGCAATATACCTATGATGACATCATTGAAGCCTACGTGGTTTCTAGTGATGAAAATGGTAATTTTTTCAAAGCCATTTCGTTGCAGACTTTAGCAACTACGACGTCTCCATCCGTAGGGTTTAGCGTTCCTGTCGATGCAAGCAATACCTATGTTGATTTTAGAGTGGGAAATAAAGTCTATATAAAATTAAAAAATCAGTACACCGATATTAATTATGGAAGCCTTCGAATCGGTGGGATTTATGTTAATAGTTATAATGAAGGTGCAGTGGGGCGACTGTCACAAAACGACTATAAAAACGTATTGCATGCTTCTTGTACTACCGTGGGAGAAGATCTATTGGTTCGACCCCTTGTGATTCCAGATTTAGTTTCTGGTGCTAATTTAAACACTTTGGTAGAGCTGTCAGAGGTTCAGTTCACCGAGGCAGCGCTTGGACGTCACTATTTTGAAGAGACAAATAATGTAGGTGGTGCAACCAATTGGAGTTTAATCGATAAATTTGGGAATCAAGTTCTTTTTAGGACAAGCAGTTATGCTGATTTTGCCCAAAAAATGGTTCCCAGCGGAAATGGAAAGGTGAGAGGAGTGCTAACTAAATTCGGTTCCGATTATCAATTGCTGGCTCGTTCCGAAAAAGATGTGACGATGACTGCGCCAAGAACCGCTCCTTTTTTCTCCCAAGATTTTCAAACAGTAGTGGATAAAACTAATTTGAGTCTTCCCGGTTGGGCAAATATCGTTCAGAGTGGCACTATCTTCTGGAAAGGCACTATGTATTCTGGCAATGGGTATGCCGAGTTTAATACCACAGGAGCCAAAGTGGTGTCTAATATCGCATGGTTGATTTCACCCAAAATTGATATGGACACACATACTAATGAAATACTGACTTTTAGAACTGCGCAACATCATCTTGATGTGGATTCTCCTTTGAATTCACTGCAAGTACTTGTGTCGACTAATTTTGACGGCGTGAATGTTACTAAGGCAACTTGGACTCCACTCAAGGTGATTATGCCCACTCAAGTCACGCCTTGGTATCAGTTTGTGGGTTCCGGCGGAGTGGATTTGTCGTCTTATTCAGGGAAAATTAATATCGCTTTCAAGTACACGGGTTCCGGAAAAAATCTGACTTTAGACGGAGCTTTTCAGGTAGATGATGTGCAGGTTTTTGGGAAGTAAGGGGTTTTGAAAAATAAGAATCCTTTTGTTATGCGATAGTTTTTTGCCGGAAATTTGTAAGTTTTAATGTAAAAAGAGGAAACAGTTATAATGATAAATTACGTTTTAGGAGTTGCAATACATAAATGAAAAAATAATTCCCATATCGGGAACTTTTTATTAACTTTCTCTAAATTTAAAACACTTAACAATAATTGCTAAAAAAACACTGCGGGAATTTTGGGAAGCTCATGCTGATTGTGAGCAGCAATTAAAATCGTGGTTTAAGGAATCAAGTAGGACGGAATGGAAAAATCCTAATGAAATAAAACAGGAATATCCAAGTGCAAGTATTATTATTTAAGCACTTCGTATTTTATAATTGCTCCGTTAACATTTTTAATTTTATTTGTAATAAGTGGCTTATATAATATCATTATAGCATGTTATAAAGTCTTTTAATTTCACATCGCTTGGACATGTAATTTTATATATTTGCAACTCTATAAATCAAATCAAATTATGAAATCTATTTTATTATCACTTGTTTCTTTATTATTTGTCTCTTGCTTATCGGAAACAGAAAAACCAACAACTGCGGTTGATTATACAGCTCAAAATGAAAAAGAAATTGTGGATTACATTGCCAAAAACAAATTAACTGCCACAAGAACCGATTCAGGTTTGTATTATGTGATTAATGAAGCGGGAACGGGTTCTAAACCAATAGCTTCTTCTAATGTTACCGTAGCGTACAAAGGATATTTTACAAATGGATCTGTATTTGATAAAAGTAGTGACGCTGGTATATCGTTTGGTTTACAACAAGTTATCAAAGGATGGACTGAAGGAATTCCCCATTTTAAAGTAGGAGGTAGCGGTATTCTTTTAATACCGGCTCGCTTAGGGTATGGTAGTCGTGATAGCAATGGTATTCCAGGTGGTTCCGTACTTGTTTTTGATGTTAAGTTAATTGCTGTAAAGTAAATTAAACGTTTCTATTTACAGTAACGCCTAATTAAAAAAGGCTGTCTAAAATTTTAGACAGCCTTCTCTATTTTTATAAAGTAATTATTATTTGATTTCAATAATACTAATGGCATAACCACCAGCGGGTACTGATAACTGAGACAATTTTGACTTGCTAGTTACATTCATTTTTCGAATAGCATATGCCTGCGGATTCGTTTTGTAATCGGCATCTTTTGCGTCAGCGTAAATAGTTGCGTTGTATTTTTTTCCTTTTTCTAAAAAGTCAAATGCAATGTTTGAAGTACGTGCAATATCTCCATTTACATTCCCTACAAACCAGTTGTTAGTTCCTTTAGCTTTACGAGCGACAGTAATGTATTGTCCTGGCTCTGCTTCAAGGTATTTGCTTTCTGTCCAATCGATAGCCACATCTTTGATAAATTGAAAGGCATCCAAAAAGCGATTGTAATTCTCTGGTAAATCGGCTGCCATTTGTAAAGGACTGTACATGGTAACATACAAAGCCAATTGGTTTGCAATCGTACTATTAACATGCGAATGATTGTCAGGGTTCAATTTGCTCAAATCCATTTCGAAAATCCCTGGCGTGTAATCCATTGGCCCACCTATTAAACGAGTAAATGGCAGTACCGTTACGTGGTTGGGTTTAGAACCGCCAAAAGATTGGTACTCCGTTCCTCTAGCTGATTCGTTTCCTATTAAATTTGGATACGTTCTACAAATTCCTGTTGGGCGAACTGCTTCGTGCGCATTAACCATAATTTTATATTCGGCTGCTTTTTCGATAGCATATTGGTAATGGTTTACGGACCATTGGTCATAATGGTTTTCTCCTTTGGGTAAAATATCGCCTACATAGCCACTTTTTACAGCGTCATATCCGTTGTCTTTCATAAACTGATACGCCTTGTCCATATGGCGCTCGTAGTTGCGTATTGATCCCGAAGTTTCATGATGCATGATCATTTTTATCCCTTTTTCTTTGGCGTAAGCGTGAATTCCTTTCACATCAAAATCTGGATAAGGGGTCACAAAGTCAAAAACATAATCTTTGGCATGACCAAACCAGTCTTCCCATCCTTGATTCCAACCTTCAACTAAAACGCCATCAAAACCATTTGCAGCGGCAAAATCAATGTAATTTTTTACTTTGGTAGTCGTTGCTCCGTGCGTTCCGTTAGGTTTTGCTTTTGAGTAATCAGTAATCCCTAATTGTATGGATGGAAAATCATTGGTAAACGACCAAGAACTTTTACCAGTAATCATTTCCCACCAAACACCGATATATTTAACGGGTTTGATCCAAGAAGTATCTTCAATTTTGCAAGGGTCATTTAGATTCAAAGTCATTTTTGAAGCTAAAATTTTACGAGCGTCATCGCTAACAATTATAGTACGCCATGGAGAATGGTTTGGCGCTTGCATGTTTCCTTTATCGCCATTTGCGCTAGGAGTCAACCAAGATTCAAAAATCATGTTTTTGTCATCTAGATTCAGGTGCATACACGAATAATTAATTAATGCTGCTTCGTGTAAGTTGATGTAGATTCCGTCATTTGTTTTCATCATCAAAGAAGTTTGTACTCCTGTTGGCGAAAATGAAGTTTGCGAGACGTTTTCTGTTTTTGCTTTTTCGGTTAAGCCTCTAATTTCAGATAATTTTGAGGTAGTATAATCATATTCTTGGGTGTCATAATCTCCTGGAATCCAAAAAGCAGTATGATCGCCTGCCATGGCAAACTGTGTTTTTTCTTCTTTAATTATAAAATAAGTAAGGTTTTTTTGAGAAGGAAATTCGTAACGAAATCCAAGACCATCATCAAACAAACGGAAACGAATTACAATTTGGCGATCGGTACTTTTTTGGTTTAAGGTAACTGCTAGTTCATTATAATGATTTCGAATTTGATCTTCTTCTCCCCAAACCGGTTTCCAAGTTTCATCAAAAGTGGTAGTTTTTGTATCTGCAACCATGAAGTCATTTAACAATGATTTGTCATCGTTTTTTAGCTCTAAACCTAATTTACTGGTTTTTATAACTTCTTTATTTTTGTATTTTAATGCGTATGTAGGAGTTCCGTCATTTTGTAACGAAAAATCCATTGTAAAGGCTTCATTCGGAGATTTTAATTGTTGCGCTTGGACACCACTAATTAAGGCAAGCCAGATTAAGGAAGTGAAAATTAAGTGTTTCATTTTTTAGAATAAATTAAGGATTACTATTTTTTGGGTCGTACTATATTTTTTGTTATTCATAAGGAACGATGATATAGTAAATATATGCCCTTTATGCCTTGAATGTTTTTGTGATTTTTAAAAAGTAGATTGTATGTTGTTTTTTGAAGTGTAAGTTACTGAAAATTAATAAGTTAATTCTATTTTTCAATTAAAAAAAGTAGAGTGTTCTTAATCTAAAAAAAAGTCAAATTGATTGTTCTTACGAGTGAATGTACTTATAAAGGGTACTAGTCATAGCTTCGTTTTTGTTCCTATTTGCATGACATTAGCCTCAAATTCTTCACGGGGGCCCGCTGCTTTGTTTTTGATTTGGGAGCGATAATTGTAAATTGTAGATACAGAATAGCGAAGGAAAACCGCTATTTTAGCACTGTCCTTAATACCCAAACGGATAAGCGCGACTATTCTTAATTCGGTGTTCAAAAGGTCGCCGTCTTTCAGTTGGGTTAATTCAGAGTCAACAAGCAACGCTTCAAATTCATTGATAAAGTCAGGAAAGAGCAGTAAAAAGGTTTTGTCAAAATTCGAGTAAAACTCTTTTAGTTCAGTTTCGATAAACTGTTTTGACTTGATGGCGCTGATGAGGTTGTTCATTTTGCCTGCGGTTGCCATCATATTCAATTTCCGGCGATAGGCTTCTAATTTTCCAATATAATCCGAGCATTGGTCCATGTATTTGCCTATGTAGATTTCTTTTACAAGATTGGCTTCCGTTAGCGTACTGTTCGTTTCCTTTAGTCGTAAATTAATGGCATGTAAGGCAACATTTAGTTCTGACAATTGAGTATTTGCCACATTCAAATCTTTTTGGGCAATCTTTAATTTTTTCATTTGCTTGAAAAGCAGAAGTAGCACAATCAATAAAATCACAGTCAATAAGCTGACACTTACCAGAAATAACCAGAGTTGTTGTTGGTTCTTTTGATTCTGATGTTCATACGCTTCGCTAATAATGGGCATCATTTTAGAGATCTCGTACGTTCTTAAACGGGCGTTACAAAAGAGCGCGTCTTCTAGTGAGCGTTGTATGTATTTGTAGGCTCGATCGATATCGCCTTCCTCGTATAGTAAAAAGGCCAGATTTCGAAGCGAAATATTTTCCTTTTTGGCCAACTTCAAATCAGAGATAGCGGAAATAGCCAACCATTTTTTCTCTGCTTCTCTGTCTTTTTTTTGATGGTAAGCATGAGAAATGATGTAGGCAAAAATAGCCCGATCAGGATCAGAAAGAGAAATAGTGGGAAAAACGGCAAGAAGCTGATGCAATGATTCGTCTTCTTGCCCATCTTTAATTAATTGCTCAGTTTGAATAATTAGGTGTTGTCGAGACTGTTTTGGGAAATGCTGCAGCGAGGAATCACGGTATTTTTGTGTTAATGTAGCGTATTTTTCTTTTTCATACACAGAGGTCGCATAATCGTACATATAGCCATAAAGCACCCGATTAACAACAAAATATGCTCCTTTCAATTCCGGCGAATGATTCCCAGGATTTTTTGCGAGAATGTCGGTAGCCTCTTTGTACATTCCTAAAGTGCCCATTATCGAGGCGAGATTAAGTGCGGCTTGATCACTTCTTTTTGGATCCTTCAGGCGAGTCGCGATTTGCACGCTTTTTCGAGCAAAAACCAAAGCAGAATCGGATTTATATACTCGGTATTCTTCGTATAATTGATCGTAAACTTCCTGTTTTTGAAGATCACTCAAAGCAGGTTTTAGAAGCAGTTTTAGGGAATCAATGGCATGCTCTTTTTGGTTCGAATACAACTGATGATTCTCGATTGTTTGATCCAATTCCCGCAGTAAAGAAGTTGAATTCTCTTGAGCCAAAAGCAATGTTGGAAAAAGGAAAACAAAGAAGAATGGCAAAAATCGATTCATTAAAAGGGAATTAAGGTCGGGTAAAAATAGCCAAAAATTCAAAGGAATTGGCGATTCCTGTTGGTAAATAAATAGAGGTATTCTTTTAAGAGCAGTTCACTTCGAATAGTACAAAAATTTAGATTTAATAGTTATAAGGATAGGGTTTTTGTTTGGTTTTTGTATTTTGCAGCCCAAATCTTTATTAAAACTACATGAAAACCTACTTTATGGCACTGCTTATGGCAGTTTTACCTTGCTGTATGCCAGCACAAGCACAAGAAAATTCCGTGAGATTGAAGCAAATTAACGTTGTTAAAACAAATTTTAGAAATTTAAAAGATGGCGAAACCGTAAACAAAACAATCACATTCAAAGAAGGAAAAATTCATTCGATTAAAACGTCTGATATCATCCAAGTTTATTTTTATAATCCAAACGGATTACTTGATATGACTGTAAAAGAGCGCGAAGGTAGCAACTGGAAAGAGGTGATAAATTACACGTATGACAAAGCGAATAATCTAATAAAATTTAGTAAAAAATACGATGAAAATGGCGAGAACGTTACTAAAACAGTTACTTTTAAATATGACGGTGCACGAGTAAGAGCCATCACTAAAAAAAGCACTACCCATCAAAATTTTATTGAAGATAATGAATACATCGTTCAAGAAGGTATAATAGTAAGACGTTCCTCTCGCGACCGAAACGAGCAAATTATCAGTAAAAAAGAGTATGGGTATTACAAAGATAATTTGTCAAGAGATAAAGGACTTGTAGGTGATAAAACAATAATTTATTATACCTATGATGATAAAAACTCGGTTAAATTACTAATGGCCAAAAGTACCTTTGGTGAAAATTATAAAGTAATTCTTCCGTTAATTTCTTTCTATGAGGATGAATTTGATTTTCAAGCAATATCTAGTAATAATGAGCTTGATTCTAAAGCCACATCAACAAATTATGTAGGCAAATCAGCTACGTTTAAATACAACAGCAGTAATTATCCCATTTCGCAAGACCTTGTGGAAGAAAACGGAATTGTAAAAACAAAAACGACTTACTTATACGAGTAATTATACTATGTTGAGGTTGCCCCTATTACTAAAAAGGCTAATGTTTCTTTATAATTATTTAAAAAGCATTTGGAATTACAGTTAATAGTGCACAAATCATTAAATTTGTAGCTTATACAAAGATATGTTAGAAAAAGAAGTATTAAATTTCGAAAAAACAGCCATTGTTGGGATTGTGACTCAAAATCAAAGTGAAGAGAAGCTTAGAGAATATCTTGACGAATTAGAGTTTCTAACCTTTACGGCAGGTGGGCAAGTGGTCAAACGTTTTTCACAAAAAATGGAACGACCAAATCCTAAAACATTTGTAGGAACGGGAAAAATAGAAGAAATTCATCAGTATGTAAAAGAGAACGAAATTTCAACATTGATCTTTGATGATGAATTGACTCCCTCCCAACAAAAAAATATTTCTAAAGTAATCGTGGAATGCAAAATTCTTGACAGGACTCACCTTATCCTGGATATATTTGCGCAAAGAGCAGAGACTTCCTATGCTAGAACCCAAGTAGAATTGGCACAATGCCAATATCTTTTACCTCGACTTTCTGGAATGTGGACTCACTTAGAACGCCAAAAAGGGGGAATTGGAATGCGCGGACCTGGAGAAACAGAAATTGAAACAGACAGACGTATTGTACGTGATAGAATTGCTTTATTGAAAGATAAAATCAAAGCGATTGACAAACAAATGGGCACACAGCGCGGTAATCGTGGAGCTATGGTTCGTGTCGCTTTAGTGGGTTACACCAATGTTGGAAAATCAACTTTGATGAATGCGATTGGAAAAAGTGATGTTTTTGTCGAAAACAAGCTTTTCGCCACTTTGGATACCACGGTTCGAAAAGTAGTGATTAAAAACTTGCCTTTCTTGCTCTCTGATACGGTAGGTTTCATTCGAAAATTACCTACACAACTAGTAGATTCTTTTAAAAGTACCTTAGACGAGGTTCGTGAGGCGGATTTACTGTTGCACGTAGTTGATATTTCACATCCTGAATTTGAAGACCATATTGCTTCAGTGAACCAAACGTTAATGGACATCAAAGCAAGTGACAAACCAGTAATTATGGTTTTTAATAAGATTGATGCCTACACCCATTTGACGATTGATGACGATGATTTGATGACGGAGAAAACGCCGAGACATAATACACTGGAAGAGTGGAAATCCACATGGATGAGTCGAGTAGGAGAGGAAAATGCCTTGTTCATTTCGGCAACAAACAAAGAAAATTTTGAAGAATTAAGAGAACGTCTTTATGAAACGGTAAGACAGATTCACATTACCCGTTTTCCTTACAATAAGTTTTTATATCCTGATTATAAGGACGCTGTTGAGAAAGAGGACAAAGACGAGGAAGAAATCGAATAATTTATCCATATAAAGTACACAGCCGTCAGTTCGAGCGCAGTCGAGAACAGAGTTAGTCGAGCAACAGAAACCCTTTTGATATTTTCAAGAGGGATTTTTTTTGGGCATGTCCCACCTTTCACTAGCGTTACAGCTGGGTCGGGCATTACGTTCTCAATCTCCCGAAAAACCGGGAGGATTTCCACTGCATTCCCTCATGCGAGATTTACGGGATATAATTGCTATTGCGATTCTTAGACTATTTGTAAGAAAAATTTAATATATTTGAAATACCAAGTACAAGCCAATAGCGACAACCTACTCATTTGTGGGTGTATACACGCTATTTTGTAGCGAGTATATACAAGTTACCACACATTTAAAAAAACAATTGGCTAAATGAAAAACATCATTTTTATATTTCTAGCACTCGTGACTTTTTTCAACGTTCAATGTCAAGAAAAGACCGAAGTTATGCTATTGGGAACTTACCATTTTGGAAATACCTCTGACAAACTTAAGGTAATAGACAACATTTTAAGAGAAGAAAAACAGAAAGAATTGAAAGTTTTAATTGGTAAATTAAAAAAATTCAAACCGGAAAAAATATATGTTGAGAACGAACCAAACCAGCAACATTTTTGGGATAGTATATACAAATCACATCAAGAAAATAAAGAAATTGTCATTAAAAGTGAATTGTACCAAATTGGAATTAAACTTGCATCCCTTTTAAAATTAAAATCTGGCGTAACTTGCGTAGATTGGCATATAAAACCAGCTAACACCTTCGCCGAAAAACAGTATGAAATACTTTTTGATTCGATGTTAAAGTATGATGATTCTATAGTTGCTAATGTATCGTCCGAACAGAAAATATCTGAATTTGAAAAGCAAACAATGGTAGAGATTCGAGAACTTTACGAAAAGACACCGGAAATGAAAATTATTAATGTCTACAAGATTTATAATTCTGAGAAGCATTTAGAACGAATGTTTTATGGAAACATAACATCATATATGGAGGTTGACGAATACCATACGAACATATTTTGGAGTCAGAATGATATGATTAGAAACGTAAATATTTATCAAAATATAATTCAAGATATATTAAAAGATAATCCAAAAAAAGTAATCATTCTTTATGGTGCTGGACACATAAAAGCATTGCGTAATTATTTGGAGGTTCATCCAAAAATTAAAATAGTAAATACGATAAAATATTTGGATTGAATTAAACAGCGGAATAAAAACGTGTGGTAACAATGTATATAAAAAATAGGCGAAACAGTAGTGAAAACAAGCCTTTTGACTAGTGTCAAACTTTCTGGTGCTTGTCTGTGACTAGTGCCTACTTAAATTGAAATACAAATCGTAGCGCTTTTAACGCGGATAATTAAAATGGGAATCAGAGATTATGTAAACAGTAGTTATAGGAACTATAAAAAAGACAATACTGTTTTTTCTAGTGTAAATGCTTAACCTTTGTGGTAATCTTTTTATATAAGCCGCGTTGTAAACGCTTTATTTAGTTCACATTTGTAAGTAGGTACTCGTCACAGACGAGCACCAGAGGAGGGAATCGATATGTGAAAATCAGAAGATTAAAAGTTGAATACATCACTACACGAAAATACAAACCTTACATAATAATTCAAAAAGGGAATGCAATCAAAACTTAACGTCACTGAATTCAAAGAAAAATTAAAAAACTCAATAAAAATTGGACATCCTCAACTTAAAATAAATACTCCATTTAACTTGTTTTTCTTCGATTCCTCAAAATCCTTTTACGGACGTTACGACGATTCAACATTTTATCTAACTTCAAATTTGAGATTTTCTCATAGTTATTACGTTATAAAAGGAAATTATAGTTTTATGAATAAAAAACTTCAAATTAGATATGAAATTTTTCCAAAGTTTAAATATCAAAAATATTTTTTGTTATTTTGGTTAGTTTGTGGAATTGGCATGATAACTTATATTAATCTTACATTCGGAAACAAAAATGATGTAATGATACCAACTATTTTTATATTACTAATGTTAATCTTTGGAAGCTTACATTACAAGCTTAGTAAAAGAATTATAGAAAAGAAATTCAGACAGGCATTTGAAATTTATGACTAAAAAACAACATTTCTCTGGTGCTCGTCTGTGACGAGTGCCTACTTAAATTTAAAGACAAATCGCAGCTTTTTTAACGCGGATAATTAAAACGGGAATCAGAGAGACGCTCTTTAAAACATGATATGAAAAGCATCAATACAATAATCTTCCTATGTTTAGTTCAAATAATTTTTGGACAGAATCGAAACATAATAAATAATCAAGCCATTCCATTTAGTCTAATACAAAAAAAGGATACGATTGATTTTATAGTAATTGACACAAAATTAGACAGAGTAAAACCTATTTTTTTATTTTGTCAAGGTTCTTTACCATTGCCATTATTTGTAAAAACAGCAAAAGAAAAAATATGGATGATTGGTGGTGGAATTACAAATTTTGATCTAGATGAAATCAAGAAAAACTATCATTTAATTGTAATTTCAATGCCAAAAACACCTGTAATTATCGATGAAAAAAATCTAAATGAATCGTATTGCTATATTCCAAACGCTGAAAAACCAGATGAATTTGATGCGGATTATGTCAAGTCTGATTATTTAGAAAATTATGGAAATAGAGCGAAAGCAGTCTTAAAATTCTTGCGAAAACAAAAATGGGTAGACAATTCCAAATTAATAGTTGCAGGGCATTCACAAGGTTCAAAAGTGGCCACTTTAATCGCTTTAAACAATAAAAAAGTAACTAATTTAGGTTTGTTTGGCGCCAATCCATTTGGTAGAATTGACCAAAATATCCGAAATTACAGAAAAAGTGCAGAAAGTAAACAAATGACTTGGGAGGAAGCGGATGAGCGTATTGAAAATACATATAAAATGTTGAAAGATTCTTACGATGAAAAAATATTAAAGGAGAATCCAGATTTATTAGCTTGGAAATCATTTTCAAGGCCATTGATAAATGATTGGTTGAAAATCAAAATCCCAACCTATTTAGCTTATGGAACGAATGATATTGCTTCGGATTTGTGTGATTTAGTACCTTTATTTTACATTCAAAATTCAAAAACAAATCTGACTTATAAACGATATTTAAATTTAGAACATAATTTTTTTGAAGTAAAAGAAAATGGAAGAGCAGATTATGAAAAAGAACATTGGCAAGAAGTAATGAACGAATTTATTAAATGGACTGTAAAATAACGACCTCTTCTTACACTTGTTTTTTATTAGAACTTCCATGCAGTGAACAACAAATCATAGCGTTTACAACGTTTACAACCACAAAAAAATCCCTTTTGAAACCATTTTCAAAACGGATTTCCTCTGTAAAAAATGGAACTTCGATTAAAACCCGTAATTAACCCCTAGTCCAAAAACTTCTCGTACTTGAACGGCTTGTATGGAATTGTCATCATAAATGGCCTGTACCGCTACATTTGCGGACAAGTAGTTGTTGATTTTTAGAAACAAATTCATTTGGTAGTCGACATCAACATTTTGTGGATTGTCTAAATAGTTGGAATATAAATTCAACCGATTCTCGATAGACACGTTAGCCATGATATTGAACTTGTAATAAGCAGTAATACTGGCTCCAAATTCAATTCGAGAGTTGTCTCCTTGTAAAACACCAAATGATGGGCCAAATTCTGTATAGTGATTGTGTACCAAGATCAGTTTTGAGGTAGCGGGAGAAAAATTCACACTCAGGTTATTACTTTTTTTCCAAAGCATACCGGGACCCAATTGAAAATAAGCGGGAGAGAAAAAATGAGAAATATTCACATCATTTTTATCGTAACCCGTGTCCATTTGCGTTTTAAAATTGAAAAACATGGAATAGTACCATTGTCCGTTGGCTTTCTTTCCATATAGTGAATTCAATTCCACTCGGTCATCGGTTTTAGCTATTTTTTCATCTCCTTTAATTTTGGTTAAACCGTAGGCCAGAATCAGTTTGTTATCCCAAACGACATCTTCTTTTTTGTAATTGAAGTCATAATTCAGTCCAAAATTTCCCGCGATATTCGAAGTTCCGCCACCCAGCCATTGCTTGTTGTAAGCAGATTGATTGAAAAGCAGTGAGATGTTTCCTTTTTTGGTCCAATACTTTATGGTATCTGTGGCTGTTTCTTGGGCGGTTACAGAAAGTATGGTGAAAACAAATACGAAAGAAATAGCTATTTTTTTCATGACTTTATATTTTTAATGCTACAATAAAAGTATAAAAAAATCACAATAAATTAACCTTTCTTTGAAGCTTTGTACAATGGCACAGCTGAGCATGCTTCGCCATACATAATACTTCGGGCAAAAGGTTGTAAATAATGTGCTGCGAGTACATAAGCCCGCATTGGAACCGGTTTTCTAGAGCATCCTTTTATAATAACCGGTTTGTTTTCATAAACCGAATAGTCAATTTTAGGTAATAATTCTTCGTAAAGGGAAGCGTCTAAATCTTCAATCGTTCCGTTGATTATTTTTTTTGCAAATGACGATAATTGTATAGCAACCAAAATAGATGCCCAAGCCGGGACAATCGCATCGGTGCTGCAATGAATCGCCACATATTGATCTTGATATTGGGACCAATCATGATTTTTCAATTCCGCTCTAAAGTCTTTTTCTCGCAGTAAAAAGCCTTCCAAAAGCCATTGCGAAATATCGATTTGCGCCCGAATTCCGCTTGGATAATAATCTTCGAGATCGAAAACTTCCAAAAGACTATTGGCTACTTTATTTATGATTTCATCTTCCATACTTTTATTTTATAAATAGCCTTCAGCCTGCAGTGTAAACAGTTGGGCGTATAATTGATTATTCTCCATTAATTCCTGATGCGTTCCTGACTCTAAGATCTTACCTTCTTGTAGGACAACAATGCGATCGGCCTGTCTCACGGTGCTAAATCGATGAGAGATGATGACACTAGTTTTGTCCTTAATTAATCCTATAAACCGTTCAAAAACTTCGCTTTCGGCTTTGGCATCTAGCGCCGATGTGGGCTCGTCTAGAATCATAACTTCAGCGTTTTTCATGTAAGCCCTTGCCAATGCAATTTTTTGCCACTGTCCGCCGGAAAGTTCTTGGCCTTTAGCAAATCGTTTCCCCAGTTGTTGCTCGTAACCATACTTTAATTCAGCAACAACTTCATCGGCTAGACTTAATTCAGCCGCTTTCAAAATGCGTTCATTATTGTTAATCTCATCAATTTTTCCGATAGCAATATTTTCTTTTACGGAAAATTCATATCTGAAAAAATCCTGGAAAAGGACTCCAAAATACTCCTGATAATTGGCCTTATTATATTGGTTGATATTGATGCCGTCTAGCAAAATTTCACCTGATGTAGGCTCGTAAAATCGAAGCAGTAATTTAGTAAGTGTCGTTTTTCCTGCACCATTTTGCCCAACAAATGCTATTTTTTCTCCCGCTTTAATGGTAAAACTTACATCGTTTAATATTTGATTATCACTTTCAGGATAAGCAAAGTAAACATTTTTGAATTCAAATCCGATTTTGATTTTTTCTGGCATCAGAACCTCGTTTTTGCTTTTATATTCTGTCGAAATGTCGATAAAATCAAAATAATCTTTGAGGTACAAAGCACTCTCTGATATTCGTGTAAATTTCGAAAAAAAATCGCGCAGACTACTCATTAATCGATTGAAACTCCCGGATAAAAAAGTTAATTCCCCCAATGAAATTCCGCCCGAAAGAACCCTGTAAATTATAAAAACATAAGCGGCATAATAACTGATCGATCCTAAAACATTAAATAAGAACCCATAACTGGAACGTTTTACAACAAGCGATTTATTTAATTTGAAATAGCGCGTTGCAAGGGTTTCAAATCTTTCCACCAGAAAACTAGTTAAACCAAAAAGCTTAATTTCCTTTGCCGTTTTGTCATTAGCACCAATAAATCTAAGGTAATCCAATTCTCTTCTTTCGGAAGTCCAGCTTCGGGCCAGCGAATATTGTTGTTGACTGAAACGGACTTCATTTATAAAAGAGGGAAAAATACTTAAAACTAATAAGATAATTAAATAAGGCTCAAAATAAACCAGTCCCACCACCAGTGAAAATATAGAAATAGTAGTTTGAGCCTGACCTAACACATTCGACATTAAATCGACACGGCCTGCCGTTTGCGTTCTTGCTCGGTCAAGCTTGTCGTAAAATTCAGAATTTTCAAGTAAACTTATATCAATTTCATTGGTCTTTTTAATGATTTTAATCGAACTATTGATATTGTACTGATCTCCAAGAATTCCATCCGTAAGTGAGATTGCACGACCTACCAAATCCGATAATACTACCAGAATGAATTCAATTACTACTGATTGCCAAAGTTCAGAATAATCCTTTTCTCCATGCGTTGTAATTTGGATGATAGCATCAAAAATAAGTTTTCCAACCCATAAAATCGCAACCGGTAACAAAGCCGCAACGATTCTGCACAAAGCAGATGTCAAGAATAACGATTTGTTAGTTCGCCAAATTTCTTTGAAAAACCGGGGAATTAAGAAAAGCGAATCAAGAGACGATTTTAATCCAATTTTTTGATCGTTTAACGATTTGGGTTGACTGCGTGCCATTTTAAAGCATTCCTAATTCTAATTTTGCTTCTTCGCTCATTAAATCTTTACTCCATGGTGGGTCAAAAGTAATTTCTACTTCAGCATCTTTTACGTGCTCAATTGATTTTACTTTTTCTTCTACTTCTCTAGGTAAACTTTCTGCAACAGGGCAGTTAGGCGAGGTTAGCGTCATCAGGATTTTTACTTCATAATCCGTGTTTACCATTACATCATAAATTAATCCTAATTCATAAATATCTACTGGAATTTCTGGATCGTAAATTGTTTTTAATTTTTTTACGATCGCTTCTCCTAATTCATTCGTGTCTATATCTTGTTCCATTTTTTTTCTATTTAATATTTTTTTGAACCATATAAGGAATATAAGGTCATTTAAGTTATTCGTTTAATCTTCTAAATATCTATATCTTTCATTGACATAGGTTTTTTGTCCCTCTTTAAAAACATGAGTCACATTAAAATTTAGTAATAACCCAATCGGGACTTGCAATAGTTTCATATAGGTTAAAATTTGAGCTTCGTGAATGGGTAGCACTTTTTCTACTGCTTTCAGTTCTACCACTAAACTTTTTTCAACCAATAAGTCACATCTTAAACCTGTTTCAAGTTCTAACCCTTTATAATTAACAGGTATTGTAAGTTCAGTTTGGAATTCAAAACCTCTAATTGTCAATTCTTTTTTCAAACAAGTATGATAAACACTTTCTAAAAGACCAGGGCCAAGATACTTATGTACTTCAATAGCACAACCATTAACCTGATAAATTAAATCTTTTAGATATGTTTTGGTCATAAATTTTCTGTTTTTAATCTGACTTATATGACCTTAAATGTCTTATATGGTTAAAAGAATTGATTTGTAAATTAGTTTTGTGAGTTGAATGCCAAAGCATACATTTTTATATTCTTAATCATTGACACTAAACCGTTAGCACGTGTAGGGGATAAATGTTCTTTCAGTCCTATTTCGTCAATAAAATCCATATCAGATTCGAGAATGTCTGCGGCAGTTTGATTTGAAAAAGTACGGATCAAAATGGCGATAATTCCTTTTGTCAAAATCGCATCGCTGTCTGCAGTGAAAACCACCTTGTCATCGTTTTGCTCTCCCTGCAACCACACTTTCGACTGGCATCCTTTTATCAAATTATTTTCGGTTTTGAATTCTTCTTTTATTAACGGAAGTTTTTTTCCTAATTCGATGATGTATTCGTATCGCTCCATCCAATCATCAAACATGGAAAATTCGTCTACTATCTCGTCTTGTATTTCTTTAATTTTCATCGTTTTGTTTTGCAATTGAATTTATTTTATCTACGAATTTTTTAATCTCTTTTGGCGGAAAACCATGATCAAAACTCGTTGTTTCATAGGTTTTGTCTTTAAACGTAATTTTAAAATTAGCAATTGGCGCACCGTCATAAAAACGTTTCTCTGTAGGTGCTTTCAGTTTTGGCAAGCTGCCCAATTCCATTTTATTGAAATAGTCTACTAATTCTTCCCAGTCCTTGGCTGCTATTTTTGTAGGAACGACTTTCTCTTGTCCGCTTCTATCTTTAGAAATGATGACCATTTGATTTTGAACTGTTATTTTTTGATAAAACCCTCTTGTATTTGCGGTGTATTCAATAACAGCAGATTCTAGATCTTGTTTGCTTTGGCCTTCACAGCTTTTTCCAAGAAAAATAGTCAGTAATAATAAAGATAGTATTCTCATTGTTTAAAAAGTTAAGATAACATTAGTGTTGCTTTTTTTACCGCTTCAACCATAACATCGATTTCTTCTTTCGTATTGTAAAAAGAGAATGAAGCTCGTATGGTGCCCGGAATATTGAAATAAGTCATAATCGGTTGCGCGCAATGATGCCCAGTTCTAACCGCTATTCCTAATTTGTCAATTATGGTGCCAATATCGTATGGATGAATGCCGTCAATATTAAACGAAATTACGGAAGTTTTTTCTTTTGAGGTACCAAAAATTTTCAAACCTTCAATTTCTAATAGACGTTTAGTTCCGTATTCCAACAATTCCAGTTCTTGTTTTTGAATGTTTTCAAAACCAACGGCATTCATATAATCGATAGCAGTTCCTAAAACGATTCCACCAGCAATATTTGGCGTTCCTGCTTCAAATTTATGAGGTAGTTCAGCGTAAGTCGTTTTTTCGAAAGATAC
The DNA here is from genome assembly GCF_058725285.1 of Flavobacterium sp. DW-iso2. Classification (NCBI taxonomy): domain Bacteria; kingdom Pseudomonadati; phylum Bacteroidota; class Flavobacteriia; order Flavobacteriales; family Flavobacteriaceae; genus Flavobacterium; species Flavobacterium sp. DW-iso2. Next base: position 139,843 of record NZ_JBZXDY010000003.1, read on the forward strand.
TTCTTTGATCATTTCGCCACCACCTTGATAAGGAGGTAGTTTATTTAGCCAAGCTTCTTTACCGTACAATATCCCTATTCCGGTTGGTCCGCATATTTTATGTCCTGAAAAAACATAAAAATCACAATCTAGTTCTTGAACGTCTGGCTTTAAATGCGGTACCGCTTGCGCACCATCAATTAATATGGCAGCACCAACAGCATGTGCTTTATCAATCATATACTTGATTGGGTTGATCGTCCCCAGTGCATTTGATATATGATTAGTTGTAACAATCTTTGTTTTTTCGGATAGTAATTTATCGTATTCGGCCATGATCAATTCCCCTTTTTCATTCATAGGAATGACTTTTAGGACGGCACCTGTTTTCTCACACAACATTTGCCAAGGCACAATATTACTGTGGTGTTCTAATGCCGAAACTAACACTTCGTCACCCGGTTTTAAAATAGCGGCAAATCCGTTTGCAACTAAATTGATTCCAAAAGTAGTTCCAGAAGTAAATAGCACTTCATGGGAAAATTTGGCGTTGATGTGATTTTGAATTTTACCACGTGAAATTTCATAAGCATCAGTAGCCAATTGGCTCAAAGTATGTACGCCGCGATGAATATTGGCATTAATTTCCTGATAGTATTTTGAAATGGCATCAATCACAATTTGTGGTTTCTGCGATGTGGCTCCGTTGTCGAGATAAACTAAAGGTTTTCCGTTCACTTTTTGCGAAAGTATCGGAAAATCGGCTCTTATTTTTTGAATGTCTAGCATAATTATTTAGAAAAGTTCTAAATACAAAAGTACTAAAATCCAATTTGTTTTCGCTGCTAATTCACTGTTTTTTATGTTTGTTTCTTATGCTTTCATAGAAATATCCTATTGAATTAATGACGGGAAATTTTACTAAATTGCAGTAAAATAGGATCAAATGAAAAAATTCTTTAAACTTGTTGGTTTTGTCTCTTTTATTGGGATTCTTTATTATGGATTTATAACCTATCCCAAATTGGATTTGATTTCTGGCTTTTCAGCCAAAAGCATTGCTTCGGGACATTTTATAGACCAGCGTTCCATGGAAATGATTGAAAAGGGAGACAACGATATAAAGATGATTGATTTGGCTACAAACACAATTGATGAAAACGGACAATTTGCGACGGCATCTGTTTATGGATTGAAAGAACGAAAAGCAATTTACCGCGAAGGTTTGGGAGTTACTTTGGTAGATGCTGATTTTGATATCAACAAGCCGTATGATATTCCAAAACGAAATAAAACAACAAACAATCTAACTTTTCCTTACGGAGATATAGAGCAAAAGGATACGGTTTTTAGCAATGTGGATTATGCTAAATTGAATGCGGCTGTAGCCAATGCGTTCGACGAAAAAGGGATAGTGAATAAAAGAACCCGATCTTTATTAGTAATTTATAAAGACAAAATAATAGCAGAGAAATACGATACGGGTTTCAATAAAGACAGTAAAATTCTCGGCTGGTCGATGACTAAAAGTATAACGGCAACACTGTTTGGAATCCTTCAAAAACAAGGGAAGTACGATATTAATAAACCAGCTCCAATTGTAGAATGGAAAAATGATAATCGTAAAATAATTACGACGAACGATTTACTTCACATGAATTCTGGATTAGAATGGGAGGAGAATTACAGTACGATTTGTGACGCCACAACGATGTTATTTCAATCAGAAAATATGGGGAGGATACAATTAGAAAAACCATCTGCCTTCACACCCAATACCCATTGGAACTATTCCTCCGGAACAACTAATTTACTGTCTTATATTTTAAGAAACCAGTTCAAGACGCATCAGGAATATTTAGATTTTTGGTATTCGGCTTTGATTGATAAAATAGGAATGAAATCGATGGTTGTAGAAACGGATATGGCGGGTAATTATGTGGGTTCTTCGTATGGATGGGCAACAACGCGCGATTGGTCAAAATTTGGTTTGTTGTATTTGAACAAGGGAAATTGGAATGGGGAACAGATTCTGGACGAAAGTTGGGTAAAATATGTGGCAACTCCGACCGCTACTTCAAACGGTGGGTATGGAGCGCAATTTTGGTTAAATGCCGGCGGGAAATTCCCTGATGTACCGCGCGATATGTTTTATTGTAGCGGTTTTCAAGGGCAGATGGTAGCGATTATTCCATCTATGGATTTGGTTATCGTACGCATGGGCTTAAAAGAAGATCCAGAGTTTGATTTTAACGGGTTTTTGAAAGGAGTCATTGGGAGTTTGAAGAAGTAAAGGTTTTAATCGTGAAAGTCATGAGGTTTCGTTTGAAAGGAATGTACTATTTCTGAGCTTTACCAAAAAGTAGGTACAGCAAATACGCGAGCTTCGCTAAGAGGTTTGGTAAAGCTTTGCTATCCTTTTAGTAAAAGTTTTTGTCGGAAATGTTATTTTTACTATTTGAAAGATTTTTTTTAATAATTAATGTTAAATTTTAATATATTTGCTTAAAAAATAACTCTAATTATGAAAAAAAATTATTTCGTAGCAGTTTTGCTAATTGCTTTTTTGTCTTTTACGTCATGTTCTAGTGATGATTCTTCTTCCAATGGTACAGCAGAGGTTTCTAGTGAAAGTTACTGGCCATTGGCTGTAAACAATCAATGGGTGTATAATGAAAACGGTTCTCTAGCAGCACCCGTTAAAATCACTGGTACGGAAAAATTTGATGGAGTGGTTTATTATAAGACTTCGGAGAAAAATGAATATAATTTGCAATCCTGGGTAGCAAAAAAAGACCGCACTTATTATCTTAAAATTGGTGCTTTAGATATTACTGAAAGTGGCATTAATATTAAAATGAATAGTTATGAGTTGCCAGTTTTCAAGGACAATTTAGCTATTAATGAGCAATGGAGTGGAACTACTGCTGTAAAAGTAACTTATATAGTAAGTGGTCAAAGTGTTTCAGCAAATATGGAAATAAAATATGTGGGCACTATTTTAGATAAGAATGCAAGCCTTACAATTAATGATAAGGTGTATACAAATATTATTAAATCGAGATATAGACAAGATGTTATTATTCAAGGGCAAAGTACAGTTACAGAGACTCTTTATTGGTATGCCAAAGGTATCGGCCCGATAAAAGTTGTCCACACTGCTGATGGTCAAGTAACAGAACAAATTATAATTGATTACGTCATTAATTAAAAATTGTTTTTGTAGCTCCGTTAATAGCGGCATCTTTTTATAGTCTTGTTTTTTAGAGACTATATAAAACATAGCAAATGAATGGATTAGTTTCTGAGCATGAGATATATTATAAAGAATAAAGGGCGCAAAGTTTTACTAAACTTTGCGCCCTTTGCATATTCCTTATTTACCTTTGCGGTTAAAAACTATAAATCAAATCCAATTTTAACACCTAATTTGTTGGCGATAATTTTAGTAATTCTTTGTTTTAATTCCGGTATTTTGATGCTTTCGATAACGGCATTCGAGAACGCATACATCAATAAAGCTTTGGCTTCTTTTTGTGGAATTCCACGTTGTTGCATGTAGAACATAGCGGTTTCATCTAATTGTCCGATGGTACAACCGTGTGAACATTTTACATCATCAGCAAAAATCTCTAATTGTGGTTTAGCGTTTATAGTCGCTTTATCACTCAATAGGATGTTGTTGCTTTTTTGGAATGCGTTGGTTTTCTGCGCTTCTTTTTCTACGAAAATTTTACCATTGAAAACACCGGTGGAACGGTCAGAAAAGATTCCTTTGTAATCTTGGTGGCTTTCACAATTAGGAGTGGCATGTTGTACCAAAGTATAATGGTCTACGTGCTGTTTTTCTCCAATAATCGTAATTCCGTTTAAGTAACTTACGATTCTTTCTCCAAAATGGTAGAAGTTCAAGTTGTTTCTAGTTAGGTTTCCTCCAAAAGAAAAAGTATTAACTGCTACACTACTTTCTTGTTTTTGAGACACATAAGTGTTGTCAATCAAGTTAGCGGTTAGCTTGTCATTTTGAATTTTGTAGAAGTCCACTATGGCACGTTTTTGAGCAAAAATCTCAGTAACTGAATTGGTTAATACTGGGTTTTCAGTCAAACTTTGGTGACGCTCAATAATTTGAACATGTGAATTTTCACCTACAATCACTAAGTTTCTTGGTTGCACCATTAGCGCAGACTCATTTCCTGTTGAGAAATACATGATCTCAATAGGTTTGTCTGCGACTTTGCTTTTGGGAATGTTGATATAAGCTCCTTCAGTGGCAAAAGCCGTATTCAATGAAGTTAAACTTTCCTCTTTGTTGGCAATTTGATTATAGTAATTGTCAATAATCATCTTGTATTTTGGTTTATTCAATGCCGAAGACATTAAGCAAACATCGATTCCTTCGTGAGTTGTAGACGATAAGTACGAACTGAAAATACCATCAATAAATACTACTTTGTAAGTGTCTACCTCATGTAAAAAATATTTTTTTACATCAGAATATTGAATACTGTTTTCTTTTTTAGGGAAAACGGTAAAGTCGTTTTTTAAGAGAGCGTTTAGCGAAGTATATTTCCAAGCTTCATCTTTCTTAGTTGGGAACCCTTTATTTTCAAAGTTTTTTATAGCCGAAGTTCGTACATCATGAAGTTCAGAGTGAACATCAAGGCGCTCTTCAAAAGCCATAAAAGACGAGATTAATTTTTCTTTCAAATCCATTTTGTTTAGTTATGAGTTGTGAGTTATGAGTTATAAGTTTTGAAAACTGCTAACTGAAAACTGTTAACTAATTTATGCTTCTTGTTCTTGTTTAATCCAGTCGTATCCTTTTTCTTCTAGTTCTAAAGCCAAAGAAGCGTCTCCAGATTTTACAATTTTACCGTTAAGTAAAACATGGACAAAATCAGGAACGATATAGTCTAATAAACGTTGGTAATGCGTGATTACTACGATTGCGTTTTTGTCGCTTTTTAATTTATTAACTCCGTTAGCTACGATACGCAAGGCATCGATATCTAATCCAGAATCAGTTTCGTCAAGGATAGCTAATTTCGGCTCTAACATTGCCATTTGGAAAATCTCATTACGTTTTTTCTCTCCACCTGAAAATCCTTCGTTAAGAGAACGAGAAAGAAATTTACGGTCAATTTCTAATAATTCTGATTTTTCACGAATCACTTTTAGCATTTCGTTAGCAGGCATTTCTTCCTGTCCGTTTGCTTTACGAGTTTCGTTGATTGCTGTTCTGATGAAGTTCGTTACCGATACTCCAGGGATTTCAACAGGGTATTGAAAAGAAAGGAATACTCCTTTATGCGCTCTTTCTTCTGGAGCTAATTCACTTAGATCTTCTCCGTCTAAAGAAATTGCACCTTCGGTTACTTCGTAGTTTTCATTTCCTGCAATGATGGACGCAAGCGTACTTTTTCCGGCACCGTTTGGTCCCATTATCGCATGAATTTCTCCTGCTTTTACTTCAAGATTAATTCCTTTTAATATTTCTTTATCTCCAATGGAGGCGTGTAAATTTTTTATGCTTAACATTAGTTTTTTATTTTAAACCATTAAGGTATTAAGATTCATTTAGTTCTCTTTTTTCAACAGGAAAATTATCCTACAGATCCTTCTAGAGATATTTCCAATAATTTCTGTGCTTCCACGGCAAACTCCATTGGTAGCTTGTTCAGTACATCTTTACTGAAACCATTCACGATTAAAGCAATTGCCTTTTCAGTTGGAATTCCACGTTGGTTACAATAGAAAACTTGGTCTTCACCAATTTTACTAGTTGTTGCCTCATGTTCAATTTTTGCTGATGGATTTTTGCTTTCGATATAAGGGAAAGTATGCGCTCCACAGTTGTTACCCATTAATAACGAATCACATTGTGAAAAGTTTCTTGCGTTATCCGCATTTGGCGAAATACGTACTAAACCTCTATAACTGTTTTGTGATTGACCTGCTGAAATACCTTTAGAAATAATAGTCGATTTAGTATTTTTTCCTAAATGGATCATTTTTGTTCCAGTATCTGCTTGTTGAAAGTTGTTAGTAACAGCAATCGAGTAAAACTCTCCTACTGAATTGTCTCCTTTTAATATAACAGATGGATATTTCCAAGTTACGGCAGAACCAGTTTCTACCTGTGTCCAAGAGATTTTTGCATTTTTCTCGCAGATTCCTCTTTTAGTCACAAAATTGTAAACCCCACCTTTACCTTCTTTGTTTCCAGGATACCAGTTTTGTACCGTAGAATATTTAATTTCAGCATCGTCCATAGCAATTAATTCTACTACGGCAGCGTGCAATTGATTTTCATCGCGACTCGGTGCAGTACAACCTTCAAGGTAACTTACATAACTTCCTTCATCGGCAATTAGTAATGTTCTTTCAAATTGTCCTGTTCCGGCTTGATTTATTCTAAAGTAAGTCGAAAGTTCCATTGGGCAACGAACCCCTTTTGGAATATAACAGAAGGAACCGTCAGAGAAAACAGCTGAATTCAATGCGGCATAAAAATTATCTTTTTGTGGAACAACAGTTCCTAAATGTTTACGAACTAATTCTGGATGCTCTTTAATGGCTTCAGAAATACTCATAAATATGATTCCTTTTTCTCCTAATGTTTTCTTGAATGTTGTAGCAACTGAAACGGAATCAACTACGATATCCATGGCTACATTATTCATCATCTTTTGCTCATCGACAGAAATACCTAACTTTTTGTACATTTCTAAAAGTTCCGGATCTACATCGTCTAATGTTTTGTTAGGATCTACCGCTTTTGGCGCAGAATAATAGGAAATAGCCTGAAAGTCCGGTTTTGTATAATGAACATTAGCCCACTCTGGCTCGACCATTTCTTGCCAAGCACGAAAAGCGTCAATGCGCCAGTCTGTCATCCATTGTGGTTCTTCTTTTCTAAGCGAAATAGCGCGAACGATATCTTCGTTTAAGCCAATAGGAAATGTATCCGATTCTAATTCGGTGTAAAATCCGTACTCATATTCTTTAGTTTCGAGTTCGATTTTTAAATCGTCTTCTGTGTATTTTGACATTTTTTTTCTAATTAGAACCATTTAGGAATTAAGTTTCATTTGGGCGTTGTAAGCGCTTCATTTTCTTAATTTCTATATAGTGTGAAATTTATGTTTTTAATCGATGTGTAATTAAAGAGAGAAACTCTCTCCACATCCACATGTTCTATTTGCATTGGGATTGTTGAAAATGAATCCTTTTCCGTTTATTCCGCCTGAGAACTCTAATATTGTTCCGGCTAAATAAAGGAAAGATTTTTTCTCCACTGCAATTGTTATTTCGTTGTCTATGAATATTTTATCGTCTTCGCTTTTGGCTTTGTCAAATTTTAAATCATAAGACAAACCGGAGCATCCGCCACTTTTGACACCTACTCTAACGTAGTCTGTAGCAGCGTCAAAACCGTCCTCTTTCATCAAATCGATGATTTTCTTTTTGGCAGTATCTGAAACCTGTATCATTATTATATTGATTTTGTCTAAATTAACGACAAATATACTATATAAAAACCTTTTTCCATAACTGATAACATTTTTATAACTAATGACAAAATAGAAAAAGACTATGCAATTGCCTTTAATGCAGATCAATTTTCATAAATTGCAATCTCTTTATGAAAAATACGAAGATTCAAAGAGAGGTTCCTTTTTAGTTAAGGGTTGGGACTATCTAAGCGGAATCTTTTAATTTTTCAATTTTTTAATCTTTTAATTCAAAAAAATGAAACTATATTCTATAGAAACCGGCAATTTTAAATTAGATGGTGGTGCGATGTTTGGGGTTGTACCCAAAACCATTTGGAGCCGCACCAATCCAGCCGATGCTAATAATTTAATCGATATCGCAGCAAGATGCCTGCTTATTGAAGATGGAAACCGATTAATTTTAATCGACACCGGAATGGGGGACAAGCAATCGGAGAAGTTTTTTGGGTACTATTCGCTTTGGGGAACACACTCTATGGATAAATCATTGGCAAAATATGGTTTTAGCCGTGATGATATTACCGATGTTTTTATGACGCATTTGCATTTTGACCATTGTGGTGGAAGTGTGCAATGGAACAAGGAAAAAACAGGCTACGAACCCGCTTTTAAAAACGCTAAGTTTTGGTCTAACGAAAATCATTGGGAATGGGCCACAAAACCTAACCCGAGAGAAAAGGCTTCTTTCTTGTCGGAAAATATTTTACCAATGCAAGAAAGTGGGCAGTTGAATTTTATCAAAAGACCCGAAGGTGATTTTCTAGAGCAATCAGAACTAGGGTTTGGAATTTTCTTTGCCGATGGTCACACCGAGAAGCAAATGATTCCGCACATTCAATACAAAGACAAAACAATTGTTTTTTGTGCTGATTTATTGGCGACAGCCGGACACATTCCAGTTGCTTATGTAATGGGATACGATACCAGACCGTTGTTAACGATGCCGGAGAAAACAAAGTTCCTGAATGCCGCTGCTGACAATGATTATTATTTGTTCCTAGAACACGATGCACATAATGAGATTATTACCGTACAACATACCGAAAAAGGAGTGCGATTGAAGGAGATTTTTAAAGCGGACGAAATCTTAACATAGTGTTAATCGTTTTTATTATGTAACAAAATAAATTATTTTAGACCAATATTTCAAATTCAAATAAATAATTAGATAGATGAATAGTATTAAACCGATTTGCCTTTCTGCCTTTGCCGTGTTGGTTTTGGCTGGATGTGGAGCTCAAAAACAAGTTTCAAGTTTTAGTTCTTTAACGGCAATTACTGCCCCTTTAAATGTTAAAAAGAACGCCGCTTTAAAAGAAAATGAATTAAAACGTTGGAGTCATTTAGACATCGTAAATGATACGATTCCTGGAATGAGTGTTGACAGAGCATATGCAGAACTTCTGAAAGATAAAAAGGGAGTAAAAGTAATTGTAGGGATTGTAGATTCAGGTGTGGATATTGAACACGAAGATCTAAAATCAGTAATTTGGACCAACTCAAAAGAAATTGCGGGTAATGGTATCGATGATGACAATAACGGTTATGTTGATGATATTCATGGTTGGAATTTTCTTGGAGACATCACTAAAGAAAATTTAGAATACGAAAGAATCATCAAAGACAAAAACTTGGTAGATGAAGTAACGTATCAGGAAGCGAAGAAAATCAATGACGAAAAAATAGCCAAAGCGCAAGCAGGAAAAACTCGTTTAGAGGGGTTGTTAACTACTACAGCGAGTGCAGATGCAGTTATAGAAAAGGTTTTAGCAAAGCGTGTGTATACTATTGATGAAGTAAACGCAATTGATTCAAAAGACACCTCAATATTAGAAAGTAAAGTGACAATGCAAAGAATGCTTTCTTATGGAATGAGTATAGTTGACCTAGAAAAAGCGATTCAAGGAGATATTGATGAAATGTCTGCCCTTCTTAATGGAGATAATCTAAAACAAAATTACAGAGACGTTGTTGGTGATAACCCAAACGATTTATCGGACACAAAATACGGAAATAATAACGTAATGGGGCCAGACAAGGAAAAAATCCTTCACGGAACTCACGTTGCAGGAATCGTCGCTCAGGTTAGAAATAACACTATTGGGGGTGACGGAATTGCAAATAATGTTGAAATCTTGACAGTTCGTGCTGTGCCAGACGGAGACGAATACGATAAAGATATCGCACTTGGAATTCGTTATGCAGTTGATAACGGAGCGAAAGTAATCAACGGAAGTTTCGGAAAAAGTTTTTCTCCTCACAAACAATGGGTGTATGATGCTATTAAATACGCGGAGAAAAAAGACGTATTGATTGTACACGCTGCCGGAAACGATGCAAAAGACATTGATAGTTACGATAATTTCCCTAATGATTCTGATAATAAAAAAACAGAATTTTCGGATAATATGATTACCATCGGTGCTTTGAATTTTGAGTATGGTGATAAAGTTGTGGCGCGTTTCTCTAACATTGGGAAAGTGAATGTTGATGTTTTTGCACCAGGTGTGAAAATTTACGCGACAACGCCAAACGACACTTACAAATACTTACAAGGAACATCAATGGCATCGCCAAACGTTGCTGGGGTTGCTGCTATAATTCGTTCTTATTATCCAAGCTTAACGGCATCGCAAGTAAAACACATTTTGATGGATTCAGGTGTAGCGATTACTGAAGAGGTTGTTGTAGGAGGAAATCCAAAAGACAACCGTTCTTTTACTACTTTGTCAAAATCAGGAAAAATAGTAAATGCATACAACGCCGTGTTAATGGCGGATAAAATGTCAAAAAAATAATATAGAATAGTTACAAATCCAATGGAAGGACAATTGTCCTTCCATTTTTTATTTAAATACCATGAAAAAACTACTTTTAATTTCTTTTATTACTTTCAATTTAGGAGCCGTCTCTGCGCAAAGCACGGCTTATTGGCAACAACATGTTGACTACAAGATGGATGTTGTGATGGATGTGAAAAACTATCAATACAAAGGGAAGCAAGAATTAGTGTATACTAATAATTCGCCAGACACTTTGAGAAAAGTGTATTATCATTTATTCAATAATGCTTTTCAACCAGGAAGCGAAATGGATGCACGACTACATAGTATCAAAGATCCTGATGGGAGAATGGTAAACAAAGTAAAAGTAGATGGAAAAGAGGTTAAAGTAAGTCGCATCGAAGGGTTAAAGCCAGATGAAATTGGGTATTTAAAAATTTCTAATTTTAAGCAAGATGGTGTTACCGCTGAAACAAAAACAGTAAGTACAATTCTTGAAGTTACTTTGGCTAAGCCAATTCTACCGAATAGTAAAACTACTTTTACCTTAGATTTTGATGGACAAGTTCCTGTACAAATTCGTCGTTCTGGTAGAAATAATTCAGAAGGAGTTGAGTTATCAATGGCACAATGGTATCCAAAAATGGCCGAATTTGATTTTGAAGGTTGGCATGCTGATCCTTATATCGCTAGAGAATTTCACGGTGTTTGGGGAGATTTTGATGTTAATATTACAATTGACAAAGACTATACTTTGGGAGGTTCAGGGTATTTACAAAACCAAAACGAAATTGGACACGGATACGAAGACGCGGGTGTTAACGTAAACTATCCTAAGAAACTAAAAATGTTGACTTGGCATTTTGTAGCGCCTATGGTTCATGATTTTACTTGGGCTGCGGACAAAAACTACATTCACGATGTGGTAAAAGGCCCCAATGATGTTGCTTTACATTTTCTTTACAAAAACTATCCAAAGACCATTGAAAACTGGAAGAAAGTAGAGCCGATGATGGTTGATGTAATGGATTTTTACAATAAAAATATCGGAAATTATCCATATAAACAATATTCATTTATTCAAGGTGGCGATGGCGGAATGGAATATGCCATGTGTACTTTGATGCTAGGAAATGGAACTCTGGAAGGGATTTATGGAACAGCAACACATGAATTAGGACACTCTTGGTTTCAACACATTTTAGCTTCAAATGAATCAAAACACCCATGGATGGATGAAGGATTTACAACTTATGTTGAAGACTGGGCGGTAAATGAATTGGGCAATAAAAAAGTGGAAAACCCTTTTGAAGGAAATTACAAGGCTTATTATAGTTTAGTGAATTCAGGGAAAGAGCAACCACAAACGACTCATGGAGATCGTTATGATGAAAACAGACCCTATAGTATTTCTTCTTATGTAAAAGGAAGTATCTTTTTGTCACAATTAAATTATGTGATTGGAAAAGATAAATTAGCAGAAACCATCAAAAGGTATTTTCATGATTTTAAATTCAAACATCCTACACCTAATGATATCAAAAGAACTGCTGAACGTGTTTCAGGCGCTAATTTAGATTGGTATTTACTAGACTGGACACAAACGTTGAACACGATTGATTATGGTATCAAAGCGGTAACGGATAACGGCGACAAAACTACAGTTAGTTTAGAAAGAATTGGTAGAATGCCAATGCCAATCGACTTATTAGTAGAGTATACTGATGGAACTACTGAAAGTTTTTATGTTCCTTTACGTTTGATGAGTTTCGAAAAAGAAAATCCAAATCCTGCAGTAAAAAGAACGGTATTGAACGACTGGACTTGGGCAGCATCTAATTATGATTTTACTATTGATAAAGCAAAAAGTACGGTAAAGAAAATCACTATCGATCCGAGTGGATTAATGGCTGATGTGAAACAAGAAAATAACGTTTTCAAACAATAAATAGTAGTACTAAATTTAAGTAGTGGTTCATGAATATTAACTATAACGAATCTAATAAATCCATCGAGATTAAGGACGGACTTAAAAACTATGTCTTCTTACTGAACTTTCTGATGGTTTTAAACCTACTGAATGCGATTCTAAATTTATCAGATATAAAAGCAAGCTTTGGTTTCATGAAAATAATATGGTTGGTATTAGGAGTTGTTTCAATTGTGATACTTTATAATTCTATTTTTAAAAAATCAACAAGAGAAAAAATACCTATCGATCAAATAAAAGGATTGAATCAGCGAATTTTTTTAGGAAGAAAAAAATATTTTATAGAATTAAAGAACGGGAAAAGCCGTGATTTATTAGAAGTAAAATCAGAATCAGAATTTACCAAATTGCGTACGATGTTTACAAAAAATGGAATTCTACAATAAAAGCAAAAGGTCGCAAAATATATTTTTTGCGACTTTTTTTGTGTTTAGGAAAAAGAGAGTATTGTGTTCGACGAAAGGAAACACTAAATTTGTAACAAACGATTTTATAAATACGATATGAATCCAACTATAACAATTATTGGCGCAGGAATTTCAGGGCTTACAGCAGGATTACATTTGCATCGCCAGGGTTTTTCTGTAAAAATCATAGAGGCTAGTGATAGGGCAGGTGGGAGAATAAAGACAGATAGTATCGATGGATTTAGGCTTGATCGCGGTTTTCAGGTTTTGCTTACTTCCTATCCAGAAGCGAAAATGCTATTGGATTACGAGGCATTACAACTTAAAACTTTTTTACCAGGAGCAAATGTACTTTATGACGGTGGTCAATTTGAAATTGCTGATCCGTTTAGAAGACCTTCCGCTTTGCTAGCTACCGCGTTCGCACCGGTTGGATCCTTGAAAGACAAACTCAACACTTTTTTATTAAAGCAAAAATTAGTGAGTAAATCAATCGAAGGAATCTTTATGCAAGAGCAAAAGTCAAGCTTAGAGCAATTGAAAAATTACGGATTCAGTTCTAAAATGATTAACCGTTTTTTCAAACCGTTTTTCTCGGGTATTTTTCTCGAAAACAATCTAACAACGCCTAACAGGATGTTTGATTTCGTGATGAAAATGTTTTCTGAGGGTGACGCCGCCGTTCCCGCATTAGGTATGGAAGAAATTCCAAAGCAATTGGCAAATCAATTGCCTGCCGATTCTTTTTTGTACAATACGAAAGTCGTTGACATTCGCGAAAATACGATTGTCACCAGCTCGGGTGCTGAAATAAAATCGGATATTATTATAGTTGCGACCGAGGCGAATGATCTGATTTCGAAATTAAAAAAAAATGTTGAGACCCAACATCATTCTGTTACTAATGTGTACTTTCAAGCTACTATTGCACCTTCAAACAAAGCAGTTGTCATTCTAAATGCCTCTAAAAATAAAAAAGTGGTAAACAACTTGACGGTAATGACAAACGTCAGCAAAGCTTATGCACCCGCAGGGAAAGTTTTAATTTCGGTGTCTTGCAATGGTATTTTAGATTTGGACGAACAGGAATTAGCTGAAAAAATCAAAGAGGAACTAGAGCCTTGGTTTGGAAAACAAGTAGAAGATTGGTCACACTTGAAGACTTATAAAGTTAAATACGCATTACCAAATCTCAAAGTTCTTAAAGATGATTTGACAATTGATGATATGAAAATCAAAGACAATCTATATTGTTGTGGCGACCATTTGTTGAATGGCTCTATAAACGCAGCTATGAAATCGGGGCGCTTGGTAGCCGACTTGATAATTTCAGAGCACCAAAAAAATTAAATGCTCTAGCAGTAGGACAGTATTTAAAGCGCAAGAATTTCTTTTTTATTATAAGCTTATACTCGTTGCAAACAAGTAGCAGTTTGAGTTTTTCCAATTTCACAATTCGTATTATTTTCAAAGTAAAACCCCCCGAAGACAAAAGTATTCGAGGGGTTTTATTTTCAATTTCTGGATTTAACTATTCAAAATAATTCGCAATAAAAGTAACTAGGTTCTCATCACTCATTTTATTGGATGTACTGTCAGTTGATACAGTATTTTTATACTGAGGAGTTTCAGCTAGAAACTTAGTAAATTGTTCTTGAATCTGGCCAGTTCCTGTTAGATGAATTTCATCAACATTTGGCATCTTGCTGGCAATCTCCTTGAAAAACTTTTGCGTTAAGCCAATTTCTTGATTGTTAGCTGTTTTTTCACTTGAATTGTGCCCTGCATCTTCAGTCTCTACATGTCCCAAAACTACGAAATCCCCATTGTCAACATTTTCTCTTCCTACAATGGTTGCATGATTAGTATCCATCCATACACCAAACTGCTTTTTATTTTTTTCTGACATAATATTTTTCTTTAAAGATAGCCTTAATAGGCAGCTAATGTTATTTTTTGGGTTAAGATTATGATTTAGGATTAAAAGCAAATTTTAAAAATATGGGGCACAATAAAATCGAAGAGCAACTGAATTTTAAATGAATTCACAGAAAAACAATTGGTTGAAAAGAGATTAGTGCATAATTCCGCAACACATGACTTTACCATTATTAAAGCAAAAAGTACAATTAAGAAAATTACCATCGATCCGAGCGAATTCATGGCTGACGTAAAAGCGGCTAATAATACGTATGAAGGGAAGTAAATAATTTATAAACCCAAAAAAAGTCTAGTTCTTAAAACTAGACTTTTTTTAGGTTCTTATGTTTTCGGACTATTTTAAATGCTCCAGCATATCCACTGTCATGGATTCCAAGTCAAATTTATGTTTCCAATTCCAGTCCTTTCTGGCAAAATCATCATCAATACTCGCGGGCCAGCTATCAGCAATTTTTTGACGGAAGTCTGGTTCATAAGTAATCGTAAATTCAGGAATGTGTTTTTTGATCTCCGCTGCGATTTCTGTTGGTGTGAAGCTCATTGCAGCTAAGTTATACGAAGAACGAATTTTAATCTGTTCTGCCGGCGCTTGCATAATCTGGATTGTTGCAGCAATAGCATCATCCATATACATCATGGGCATTTTAGTTTCTGAAGATAAAAAGCACTCGTATTTTTTATCGGCCAATGCTTTGTGAAAAATATCTACGGCATAATCCGTCGTTCCACCTCCAGGAGGAGAAGAATAGCTTATTAATCCTGGGTAACGGATGCTTCTTACATCCACACCAAAGATATTATGGTAGTATTCACACCATCTTTCACCAGACTGCTTGCTGATTCCGTAAACCGTTGAGGGTTCCATGATGGTATATTGGGGCGTATTTTCTTTTGGCGTTGTTGGGCCAAAAACAGCAATGCTCGATGGCCAGAATATTTTTTTTATCTTTTTGGCTTTAGCCAAATTCAAAACGTGGAATAAAGAATTCATATTTAAATCCCAGGCAAAAGCAGGGTTTTTCTCAGCTGTTGCTGATAGTAATGCCGCCATCAAATAGATTTCATCGATTTTATGAACTTCCACAAGATGCTCAATCTGATTGAAATCTAAAGCATTGATTACTTCAAATGGCCCTGAATTAACAACATCGTTATTTAGTTTTCGAATATCGGAAGCGATTACATTATCAGTTCCATATATTTTTCTCAGAGAATGGGTTAATTCGGTACCGATTTGTCCACAAGCGCCTATAATTAATATTTTCGTACTCATTTTATCGAATTTTAAGCAGCTAAGATAACGTTTTCGTATTTATCTAAAACACTTCAAAAGGAGTTTGCTAATTGTACAAGCAAAAACTTAAAATCGTTATTTTTTGTCTGCTTTTTTGGCATTAATGATGTTAAAAATACAGTATTTTGAACTGATTTGTAATTCACATTTTGAAATCTGTATTTATAAATTTACTTTGTAACTTTGTGCTTTAATGAAAACACAATGAAATTCAAATTATCATACTTACTTTTCTTTTTTATTATCTTTTCTTCCTGTAAGGATGACAACAAAAAAAGGATCGCAGAAAACGAAAAAGACGCCAAAAAAAAGGAAGTTATTTTTTCGAATATAAATAAAGGCTGGGTTTTTTATGACTCACCTATAAATACTACTGCCGAAGAAAGTGTGGCTACGTGGAATGAGCTGCGTCTGTTTTTAGCTGAACTGGCGCAAAAACCGAAAAAGACAATTGGCGCTTTTCAACAAAAAGCCACTGCCATTTCTAAAAAAGCAATGGCATTGAATGAAAATCTGCCAATTCAATTTGATAAACCACAAATTAAAAGCAGAATATCAACCTTAATTACTAAAGTGAGACTACTGGATTTGTACATTCATTTGGATGCTATTCCAGATAAAAAGGTGATTCATTTGATTGCTGAAATCAACAACGAGTTAGCTTCGTTACAGCGACAAATGGATAAAATTGTTGAAAAAAGTAAAATTCCCGTTGAAGAAGGGGAGTCTGAATTAAAGAAAATGATGGATGCCTCCAGAGCAATTCCAAATAGTAGTCCGACAATGATTGATCCAAATACCCCTAAAGTTGAGTAAAACTGCCCTATATAACATCTATGATAGTTCTCCTAAAGTTCAACAAATTGTTGCCCGTTTGCAGGAAAATAATCAACCAAAATTGCATCTTGATGGCTTGCTGGGATCAGCTGCCTCTTTTATCATACGAGCGTTATTTAAAAAAGCAGATGCTCCGTTCCTGATTGTTTTAAACAATAAAGAGGAAGCGGCCTATTATTTGAATGATCTCGAACAAATGATTGGTGAGCAAGATGTACTGTTTTATCCGGGCTCTTATCGCCGTCCATATCAAATAGAAGATACGGATAATGCTAATGTTTTGCTTCGTGCCGAAGTACTGAACCGAATTAATTCCCGCAAGAAACCGGCTGTTATTGTTAGCTATCCCGAAGCACTATTTGAAAAAGTAGTAACTCGTAGAGATTTGGAAAAAAACACCTTAAAAGTGTCCGTAGGAGATAAGATTTCAATTGATTTTATCAATGAGGTTTTATTCGAATATGAATTTAAAAGAGTCGATTTTATTACAGAACCGGGAGAGTTTTCTGTTCGTGGAGGTATCGTCGATGTGTTTTCTTTTTCGAATGATAATCCGTACCGAGTCGAGTTTTTTGGTGACGAAGTCGAGAGCATCCGTAGTTTTGATGTGGCGACGCAATTGTCAATAGAAAAACAAAAGAAAATTACGATAATCCCAAATGTAGAGAACAAGGTTTTTCAGGAAAACAGAGAAAGCTTCTTGGATTATATTTCAGAGAAAACAGTGCTGTTTATTCAAAACACCGAAGACCTTTTTTCACAATTAGACAAGCAATTTGCAAGAGCAGAAGAAGCTTTTGAAAAATTGTCAAAAGACATCAAACATGCCGCACCGGAGCAATTGTTTTTAAACCAAAAGACTTTTATAAAAAGAGCCTTAGACTTTTCGATCGTGGAATTGAGTCCTAAACCGATTTTTAAAATCGCCAATAAATTCGAATTTCACATTCAGCCACAACCGTCATTCAATAAGCAATTTGATTTGTTGTTGAACAACCTGAGTGAAAACCAGTTTAACGGTTACAAGAATTATTTGTTTTGTTCGAATGAAGGACAAGCAAAACGATTTCATGATATTTTTGCAAGTTTAGACGAATCTAACGCCGAGAATATCCGAAAACAATACAATACGATTGTTTTGCCTTTGTACCAAGGTTTTATTGACGAGGAAAACCAAATTACCTGCTATACGGACCACCAGATTTTTGAACGCTATCATAAATTCAACATTAAGAGCAGCTATTCGAAAAAACAAAACATCACCTTAAAAGAATTGACAACGCTGTCCGTTGGAGATTATGTAACACATATCGATCACGGAATAGGACGTTTTGGAGGTTTACAAAAAATACAAGTCGAGAACAAAACACAGGAAGCTATAAAACTGGTTTATGCTGATAATGATATTGTGTATGTGAGTATTCATTCGCTGCACAAAATCTCAAAATATACGGGTAAAGACGGGACACCGCCCAAAATTTATAAGTTGGGATCGAATGCTTGGAAAGTTCTAAAACAAAAAACCAAGGCAAGAGTCAAACACATCGCATTTAATTTGATTCAGCTGTATGCCAAAAGACGATTGGACAAAGGATTCCAGTTTGCGCCAGACAGTTATTTGCAAAACGAATTAGAAAGTTCCTTTATTTATGAGGATACTCCGGATCAAACCAAATCTACTCAGGAAGTAAAAGCCGATATGGAAAGTGATCGCCCTATGGATCGATTGGTCTGCGGTGATGTAGGTTTTGGTAAAACTGAGGTGGCAATTCGCGCCGCTTTCAAGGCCGTAGACAACAGCAAGCAGGTCGCTATTCTGGTTCCAACGACTATTTTAGCGTATCAGCACTATAGAACTTTTACGGAACGATTAAAAGACATGCCAGTTACCATTGGGTATTTAAACCGATTTAGAACTGCTAAACAAAAAGCAGAAACTTTAAAAGATTTAGCGGAAGGAAAACTAGATATCGTTATAGGAACGCATCAATTAGTGAATAAAAATGTAGTTTTTAAAGATTTAGGATTGCTGATTGTTGATGAAGAACAAAAGTTTGGGGTAAACGTAAAAGACAAATTAAAAACTATTGCGGCTAACGTAGATACACTCACATTGACCGCCACGCCAATACCGAGAACGTTGCAGTTCTCCTTGATGGCGGCACGTGATTTATCAGTAATTACGACTCCGCCACCCAATCGATATCCTATTGAAACTAATGTTGTTGGTTTTAGCGAAGAGATGATTCGGGATGCGATTTCGTATGAAATTCAACGCAATGGACAAGTATTTTTTATCAATAATCGAATTGAAAATATAAAAGAAGTCGCCGGAATGATTCAGCGCTTAGTGCCCAATGCGAGAGTAGGAATTGGTCATGGGCAAATGGAAGGGAAAAAACTGGAAGAATTGATGTTGGCTTTCATGAACGGAGAATTTGATGTTTTGGTAGCCACAACAATTATCGAAAGTGGATTAGACGTTCCTAATGCCAATACAATTTTCATCAATAACGCCAATAATTTTGGTTTGTCTGATTTGCATCAGATGCGTGGACGTGTAGGGCGAAGCAATAAAAAAGCATTTTGTTATTTTATTTGTCCGCCGTATTCAGCCATGACAGATGACGCTAGAAAGAGAATTCAGGCCTTGGAACAATTCAGTGATCTGGGAAGCGGTTTTAATATCGCAATGAAAGATTTGGAGATTCGTGGTGCTGGAGATTTACTAGGAGGTGAACAATCTGGTTTTATAAACGAAATAGGTTTTGATACCTATCAGAAAATCATGAATGAAGCCATCGAGGAATTAAAGGAAAATGAGTTCAAGGATTTGTATCCTACAGAGAATAATTTAGAAACGAAGGAGTACGTAAAAGACCTGCAAATCGATACCGATTTTGAGTTGTTGTTCTCCGATGAATACATCAATAACATTAGCGAGCGGTTGAGTTTATATAGTGAATTAGCGGCTGTAAAAAACGAAGAGGAATTACAAATTTTCCAAACTAAATTGATTGACCGTTTTGGTCCAATGCCGCCACGAGCAATAGCTTTAATGAATAGCATTCGTATCAAGTGGATTGCGACTCAAGTAGGAATTGAGAAACTAGTGATGAAACAAGGCAAGATGATTTGTTATTTTGTATCAGATCAACAATCTGATTATTATCAATCACAACGTTTTAAGAATGTTATAAAGTTTGTTCAAAAGCACACTGACCTTTGTAAAATGAAAGAGAAACAAACGCCAAATGGCTTGCGCCTGCTAATCACTTTCGATAATGCAAAATCAACAAGAAAAGCTTTGGAGTTGATGGAGATGTTGGGAGGGAAAGAAGCATAAAAAAAGCTTCCTTCTTTTGAAAGAGGGAAGCTCAGCTATATAAATCGTATTTTTTTATTTTAATTCTTCAAATCCTTAATCACTTTAAAAGCAACATCTACTTGTTCTTCGCTAACTAAAATCGTGAACTCATTAGAAGTCGATATAACTTCATTAATGATGATTCCTTCCCAAGCTAAACGCTGAAAGATGAAATAATAAATACCGGGAACGACAATGTTCTCTTTTGGTAATTTAACGGTTATGGATGCCAGGTTATCTAGTTTTTGTATCAGTTTTTCATTGGTAAAATGTTTGTCAACCAAATAATTCACACTGTTGCTCACAACAAGATTGATTTCATTTACTCCTCTGGATGAGGTGTAAAACACATCGGGAAAAGCATTGATGTCTGATATTAAATCAGCTTGTTTGTTTAAAACTGTTTCAGAAACAGCGAATGTATAATCAGTCAAAGCGGAACGTACAGTTATTTCACCTATGTTTTTTATTACCTTATTGATTTTATGATTCAATCTAAAATCCAATTCTTCCGTTAGTCTCTTTAGCGACATTACAACTGCGCCTTGTTTTACTTCTTTGCCAAACTCACTTTCTAATTCTGACATTATATTTCTCGATAATGAAGTCAGATTAATAATTCCGAGAGATAATGCGTTTAAAAGAAAAGGCTTTGTTTTGATGTAATTTTCGACAATTGAAGAAACGGTTTTCATAATTTTAAATATTTTTCATTTTATGTGTTAAAACACGGTGCAAATATAAATAAAAAACATTTTGTTATAAATACAACATCAATAAAATTTACTTAAAAATGATAAAATGCATCGATAAGGTGTTCAATAACACAAGATTTGCCTTCTTTGTGTATCGCAATGATGTCAAAACGGACATCAATATCCAGATCTTTTTCAATAACATAGGCATCAACTGCTTTTACAAGAAGTTGAATTTTTTTGGGTTTCACAAAATCTTGGGGCAAACCAAATTCTAGAGAAGAGCGGGTTTTTACTTCAATAATAGCGAGGATGTTGTTTTTTTTGGCAATGATATCAATTTCTGCCTTTTGAAAAGTCCAATTGGTAGTTAAAATAGTATAGCCGTCTTTCCTAAGAAACTCGACTGCCATTTCTTCTCCCAACTTCCCTAATTCATTGTGTTCAGCCATTTCTTTAGTTTACAGTATTCAGTGTTCAGTTTCCAGACTTCTGCAATCATTTTAGCATTTCGTGATTAAGCTTCAGAAAATAGATATAGTTTATCCACAATCTACTTCCGTACAATATCCGCCTCCTTCGGAGGCGGCCGGCGGGAGGATCATTCTACTCAAATTGTAAAATACTCTTTTCGGCACTAACTTCAAGATGAACAATGCTTCCCAAAACCAAAGCTCTATTGTCGCGGATATGTCCCGCTGGGAAATTATAGACCACCGGAATGCGGTATTGTTTAGTGATATCTTCAATGATTTCAATGGCGTTTTTTCCCCAGGGAATGTCGTTGTCTTTCATTTTAGACATGGAGCCTACGATAATACCTTTTATACTTTCCAGACAACCATTGCGTTTTAAATTCATCATCATGCGATCGATATGATAAAGGTATTCATCTAAATCTTCAATAAATAAGATTTTGTCTTTACAGTCAATAGCGGAATTAGAACCTAATAAACTATAGAGAATTGATAAATTTCCACCTACGATTTCACCTGAAGCGGTTCCGAAGCGATTCATAGGGTCGGGAGTAATCTCGTAGCGGATAGGATTGCCAAATAATGCCAGTTTCAAACTTTCAACGGCCTCGGTAGTTGCTCTCGGATAAGTAATGGGCATAATTCCATGAATGGTTTTATATCCCATTGTATTTAAATGATTGTGTAAAACGGTAATGTCGCTAAAACCAACAATCCATTTTGGGCTTTGTTTAAATTTGGTGAAGTCCAACATATCGATAATTCGGACTGTGCCATAACCGCCTTTTACACACCAAATCGCTTTGATATTTGGGTTATCTAATTGTTTCTGAAAATCGGATGCTCTTTGTGCATCAGTACCTGCTAATTGATTATTGTCTAATCCAATGGTGTTTCCAATAACAACTTCTAGTCCCCAGCTGTGTAATAAATCGATGGCAGGTTGTAGGTTATCGTCAATATTTTTTCTGGCTGTCGCCAAAATTGCGATGGTATCTCCTTTTTGTAAAATGGGTGGTGTTGTCATTGTTGTATGGGCTTGACTGTTGAAAGAATTTAAAACAAAAAATAAAACCAAGGCTTTATAAAAACCAAAACTACTATTTATAAACCAAAATCGAGTGTGGTGCATATTTTTGTTTTTCGAGGACATTTAAAATATTGGATAGCAATGAAATTAACTAAAAACCAAAGATAATGAATTTCAAAAATAATTAGCTCTTTGTTGTAAAAATGAGGTATTTTTACTCAAGGAGTTGCTGCTATTGCCGATTACAATTAATTTTTTACAGTTCAAATATGAGAATTTCACGAGTGATTTTAATGTTGGTTTGTATTCTACCAGTAGTAAATGGATTTGGTCAGCAAAAAAAATATGCGATCCATACCGTTGCATTCTACAATTTTGAAAATCTTTTTGACACCATAAATGATCCCGCTACAAATGACGATGAATGGACGCCAAAAGGAGACCAACACTGGACGTCAAAAAAATACCATCAAAAGCTGCAGAATCTTTCCCGGGTTTTACTTGAAATAGGTTCCTCTGAAAACACAAATTCACCAACATTCATTGGCTGTTCTGAAATAGAGAATAGAGGGGTTCTTGAAGACTTGATCAAAGAGTCAAAAATAGCGGATAAAGAATATGGAATCATCCATTTTGATTCGCCAGATAAGAGAGGAATCGACGTGGCTTTATTGTATCAAAAAAAATATTTCCGACCTACAACTTATACCAACATTCCGTTAATCGTCTATCGAAAAGAAGCAGTAAAAATAGTGAAGTCTAAAGTAGAAGCCGATGAAAAATTGGATGATACCCTACAAACAAGCGCTCAAAATAATCGTGTCTTTACCCGAGATCAGCTTTTAGTAACTGGTTTTTTGGATGGGGAGGAAATTAACATTATTGTCAATCACTGGCCCTCACGCTCGGGCGGCGAGAAAAAATCAAGTCCTTTTAGAGAAGCAGCGGGGGAATTAAATAGAAATATAATTGACTCTTTGCAGCGGATAAACCCAAATGCAAAAGTGTTGACGATGGGAGATTTAAATGACGGGCCTTACAATAGAAGTGTGAAAATTGCCCTTGGCGCTAAAGCCAATAAAGCGGATGTACTCCCGTTGGGAATATACAATCCTTTTGAGGATATGGCCAAAAAAGGTTTGGGTACTATAGCTTTCAGAGACTCCTGGGACATTTTTGATCAAATTATGGTTTCTCAATCGCTGATTCAAAACAATTTTATCTCTTTTAATTATTGGAAAGCAGGGATATACAACAAGTCTTTTTTGATACAAACTTCTGGTCAATATAAAGGATATCCTAAACGACATTCGGAGAATGAAGTTGGTTTCAGTGATCATTTTCCGGTTTATATTTATCTGATCAAAGAGGTAAAATAGAAGCTTTATTTAATGGTCGTAGTACAGATTTGACTCAAATGAAAGAAATACATTTTTGTTCCGCCTCCCAATAGCTAATGCATAACTAACCCTTAGTAATAGTTTATGATTTTATAAACTTTACCGCTTGAGACTTTTTAGTAACTTAGCGCAACATTAATTTAACAACTCAAATAAAATGGCAATTTCAAAACCTTTCAACCTTACTAAATGGATTGATGAAAACCGTCAATTGTTGAAACCACCTGTTGGAAATAAAAATTTATATAGGGATTCTGGTGATTATATTGTCATGATTGTTGCGGGGCCTAATGCTCGGAAAGATTTTCATTATAATGAAACTGAAGAGCTGTTTTATCAATTGGAGGGTTCTATAAAAGTTATTACCCAGGAGGATGGCGAGCGCAATGTGTTAGAGCTTCATGCCGGTGACATGTACCTGCATCCTGCAAAAGTTCCACATTCTCCAGTTCGCTCTCCCGATTCAATTGGACTTGTTATTGAGCGCAAACGAGAAGGGCAAGGCTATACAGATGGCTTGTTGTGGTTTTGTGAAAGCTGCAATCATAAGTTACACGAAGTATATTTTGAGCTAAACGATATCGAAAAAGATTTCCTACCTCATTTTGAAGATTTTTACAAGTCACTAACATTGAGAACCTGTGAAAAATGTGGAACAGTTATGGAATCTGACCCTCGATTTATGACTAAAGAGTAAAATTTATAAAGGTTGCTGTATTAGTTAGGAGCGATTTCCCGTCATCCGCTATATCTTTTATGGCCTCGTTTTTTAACGAGGCCATAAAAGGATGCCGCTACTACCGGGGCTAGGAAATTGCACACGCAAATCTGTATTTTTTTCAATCTAGAAAAAAAGCAATAAGAAAAAAGGGCTTTGGTAAGAAGCAGTCTATTTGTAAGGATATTTTATAAGATGATTTTTGTATAATACGTCTTTAAACAATATCTTTACAAAAAAATAATATAACAATTTCAACCAAAAAAGTTACAATGATAACAATAGCAAATCAATTCGGAATGAAAGAGGCTTTGGCACAATTGGGCATAAAAGACATAAATGAAGGAACTTCAACAGGATTAAATCATTTTTCAAATGGAGAGATCCTTGAAAGTTATTCGCCTGTAGATGGTCAATTGATAGCGAAAGTTAAAACTTCTACAGCGGCAGATTACGAAAAAGTAATGCAATCTGCTACTGAAGCTTTTAAAACATTCAGATTGATGCCAGCACCGCAACGTGGTGAAATCGTGCGTCAGTTTGGAGAAAAATTACGTAAAAATAAAGACGCTTTAGGTAAATTGGTTTCTTACGAAATGGGGAAATCATTACAAGAAGGATATGGAGAAGTTCAGGAAATGATTGATATCTGTGATTTTGCAGTAGGTCTTTCTCGTCAATTGCATGGATTAACAATGCACTCTGAACGTCCGCAACATAGAATGTATGAGCAGTATCACCCATTAGGAGTGGTAGGGATTATCTCAGCGTTTAACTTTCCAGTAGCAGTTTGGGCTTGGAATACCGCTTTGGCTTGGATCGCTGGTGATGTTTGCGTTTGGAAACCATCTGAGAAAACACCTCTTTGTGGAATTGCTTGTCAAAACATAATTGCTGAGGTAATAAAAGAAAATAATCTTCCAGAAGGAATTTCTTGTTTAATCAACGGAGATTACAAAGTAGGAGAAATGATGACTAATGACAAACGTGTACCGTTAATTTCGGCAACAGGTTCTACTCGTATGGGGAAAATCGTTGCGCAAACTGTAGCAGGTCGTTTAGGAAGATCATTATTGGAATTAGGTGGAAACAATGCAATCATCGTTACCCCAGATGCTGATATAAAAATGACTGTTATCGGGGCTGTTTTTGGAGCTGTAGGAACTGCAGGACAAAGATGTACTTCAACACGTCGTTTAATTATTCATGAAAGTATTTACGATACAGTAAAAGATGCTGTTGTGGCTGCTTATAAGCAACTAAGCATAGGAAATCCATTAGACGAAAACAATCACGTTGGACCGCTAATCGATACGCATGCTGTCGAAATGTACAATAGAGCGTTGACTAAAGTAGTAGAACAAGGTGGTAAAATCCTCGTAGAAGGTGGTGTTCTTTCAGGAGAAGGGTATGAAAGTGGATGTTATGTGAAACCTGCAATTGCAGAAGCAGATAATTCATTCGAAATCGTACAACACGAAACTTTTGCTCCAGTATTGTATTTATTGAAATATTCTGGAACTGTAGAAAATGCGCTTGACGTTCAAAACGGAGTAGCTCAAGGATTATCATCTGCGATTATGACAAACAACTTAAGAGAAGCAGAACACTTCTTATCTGTTGCTGGATCAGATTGTGGTATTGCCAATGTAAATATCGGAACTTCAGGTGCTGAAATCGGTGGTGCTTTTGGAGGAGAAAAAGAAACAGGTGGTGGACGTGAGTCAGGTTCAGATGCATGGAAAGTGTATATGCGTCGTCAAACTAATACAATCAATTACGGAACCTCTTTGCCTTTGGCACAAGGAATAAAATTTGATTTGTAAAAAAATTAAAAATAGATGGTTATATCAAACGCTTTTTCTACTTTAGATTAAGCGTTTTTTATTAAAATAAATTCATCAAATGAACCAATTTGAAGCAACATTTACAGATATTTCCGATTGGCATAAAAATGTTCATTATAGCACAGGTGGAACAAGAAGTAAGTATATTGCTTTGGAACCAGAGACAAATGACGAATATTTTTTTAAAGGATCTAAAGAAACTCCAAAGGGAGAAATTAGATATCCAACTGAATTTTGGTCTGAAATTATATCCTCAAAAATTGGTCAATTTTTGGGTTTTCCAATGTTGGACTACGACATAGCATATGACAGTAAGCATAAACAAGAGATTGGTTGTCTTTCAAAATCGATGGTTTTGGGGTTTAAAAATAAATTAACAGAAGGGAAGACTTATTTAACGGGATTTAATGCTCGGTACAATCCTGATATAGATAAAAAGGACTATACATTTCAGTTTATTTGTAATGCTTTAACAAGTTTTTCATTAGATTGCTATATCAAAAATATTGTCGAAATTATTATCTTCGATAGTATTATTGGGAATTCCGATAGGCATCAAGAGAATTGGGGTATAATAACAAAGCATGAAATAATACATGAAAAAAAACTTGAAAAAGATATTGTTTCTAAAGTAGAGGAACGAAGTATTTATAGGAAAATAAGAAGATTAAGCAGAAGGTTTTTTACAGATGATAGTATCAAATCTGAACAAATATTAGAAAACCCTAGTCTTGTCGTAAAATTCGAAGTTAAGCATAAATTAGCTCCAATTTACGATAGTGGTTGTTGTCTAGGGAGAGAGCATTTAGATGAAAAAGTTCTTAAAATGCTCAATGACTCTCAGATGATAGAGGCATATATAAAAAAAGGAGAATCCGAAATTCATTGGGAAGGGAATGAAAAAAAAAGAAAACATTTTGAACTAGTAAAGTTGTTGTTAGTGCATTATCCAACTGAGACACAAAAATTTATAGCTAGAGTGGAAGAGAAATATAACGCAGAAACAATAAAAAATATAATTGACAATATTGATGTTAATCTTCCGAAAGATTTAATTAAATTTAAATTGTCGGAATCGAGAAAGCAGTTGATGTTTAAATTGGTAACTTTGCGCATAGAAAAATTAATTAAACTTTTATGAAAGCATTAGGAAACATACACCTTATCTGGCGACCAGGCAAAGGCAGTAGTAGAATATCTGTTGGCACAATTAAAAAAAGTGCTTCGGAGGGAATCCGCTTTCAATATAATCAAGACGAAGTTGTTAAGGCGAAAAAATTAGGGTTTATACATTATGAAGGTTTTCCAGACACGACTAAAGTTTATACCGAAAATGTAATTGAAATTTTTGGTCAACGACTAATGCGAAGTGAGAGACCTGACTTAAAAGAGTTTTATGATTTTTGGGGTGTTGATTTAAAGAAGAAGGAAGATAAATATTACATGTTAGCTTTTACACAAGGAATGTTGCCGACTGATAGCTTTGAGTTTTTGGCCGATTTTAACCCAGAAGATAATTTGTCATTTGTGACTGAAATAACTGGTTTATCTGAAGCTGAAATAGCTTCAGATAAAGTTTCAATAGGAGATATTTTAAATTATGAATTAGAACCTCAAAACTCTTTTGATAAAAAAGCTGTTAAGGTATTTAAAGATGATTTTTATTTAGGTCATATTAAATTGATTCATTGTAAAGTTTTTCATAAAACTCAAAAAAAATTTAAATTAGTTGTTCAAGGAATTGAAAAGAATGGAGTGTTAAAAAGAATATTCGTTAATGCGAGTCTTTAGATCAGTGCGTTTATTAATCGAGCAGATAAATAAAATAAAAATTTGCCTTTGGCACAAGGAATAAAATTTGATTTGTAGTACCTAAAATACATAAACTAAAAAAGGCAATTTGAAATTTTCAAATTGCCTTTTTTTATTGTAAAAATAGAGTAATTTTTTTCTCGTTACAAATTAAATGAAGCTCCAATATTGAATGTAAATTGGTTGTTCAAATGGTCAAATTCAGTTATATTTTTGTCGTATTTAGCAATTGGAAATCCCGCCTCACTAAATAATCCAAAACCATCGGTAAAGAAATAACGGAAACCAAGATGCGCTCCAAAGTTTCTTAATCCTAAATCTAAACCAGGATAAACATCCATTTTTGGATCTAATTGCATAACGTTGCCTAAATTAGCATTAAATCGTGCTTTTAAATCAATTCGATCACCAAATTCAGGCGTGTTCCCAAATTCATCAGAAGCAACAGATAGTAAGTAATTAGCAGTCAGTCCTAAGGACATGTTTTCGCCAATACCAAAATCAGAAGAAATAAAAACTCCTGAACCTCCATCTTGTAGATTTAGACCTACTTGACCCTTAACATCTCCATTTCCTTTAAAAGCTTGCGCATTTGTCAACCATACAGTTGATAATAATAATAATGTGAATACTTTTTTCATACTTTTTAATATTTAATACAATTCATACAAAATTAGTTTATTAATTTTAATTTCTGCCCTTTTCGTCAAAATACAAAGTGTTCAAGGGCTCACTTTGCCAGAATTCTTTTGTGTTAACATCCATTATGGTTAATGGTCCTTTAAAAGCGGCTCCTGTATCCATATTCCAGACACAAGCCATTTGTACGGGTTCTGTTTTTCCTATGCGGGTAACAGGAGTGTGACCTATGTAGATTTCGTCATACAAAGTCAATCGTTTTGGATAGAGCAAATCATTGGGTTTGATGCTTCGGTCTAATGAAAGTGCCGTTTCCCACAAAGTTCTGTCCCAATAAAATAATTTAGGAAAGAATTCATATGTGACGCCATTCATGTTCGTAAAGCCGGCATGAACAAAAAGCCGATTCTTATTGTCAAGATAATAGTCCTGCAACGACTGTAAGAATTCAATATGTATGCCTTTTGTTGTTGCATCCACTTTTTCATAAGCCATAACGGTTGCTTCTCCTCCGTGTTTGTACCACATAAGATTGTCTTTGCTGTCTTTTAACCAGTGTAATAATAACTCATCGTGATTGCCCCTGATAAAGACGCAGGTGTTCGTAGTATTCAATTCAATTAAGTAATCGAGAATTTGTGGAGATTGGCTCCAGCCATCAACGTAATCCCCCAGAAAAATCAGGGTGTCTTTTTTGGTGACTTTGGCTCTTTCCATAATTTGATGCAGTGCGCGTAAACCGCCGTGTATGTCGCCTATAACTAATGTTCTCATTTTGTGTATGGTCAATCGGGATTATAAAAAACAACAAAAATGTTTTTTTTCTAATCCATAAAATTAAGGAAAAGAGTTGGGAAGTGAGGATTTTTATCTAGTTATCTTAAAAATAAATTAGGAGGCAAAACCAAACAAAAGGGAATTGATTTTGTTTAAAGTATTTTAGTAAACTATAATAACACACTATTAGTATGGCCGCCTCAGTCGCGGTCAAGAGCAAATGGATACAATTAGGCTGCAAGAAAAGTGAGAGAGGAGAAAGCAGGATCTTTAGAAAATTAGTTGAATTAGATTGAAGGCACAATAAAATATATATTCATTTATTTATTTAAGTTGTTGATTTTTAAATAAAAAGCTTATTTTTGGACTACATAAATATCACTAAATTTAGTGATTGTTTACTGTGGTATTTTGAAGTAATTTTACATAAAAACTTTTTGCAATGAATACACTTATCGTTTTATCGCTACTAATTATTCGAATTGTTGCCAATTTTATCAATGAACTTTTTTTTGCAGTCTGTCATTTTTAAGATAAAGCAGTGAAAGGCATTTTTTAAGAAAAAATTGATCTATTGATGGTTTCCTAGCAAACGCAACTTGACTTTTTTTCAAATTTTGATGGGGTACAAGAAGTACTTGTAAATTACGGATGCAAGTTGGTAAAGGAAGCTTTTATACATTAGTTTTTCCATTACTTCCTTAATTTTTCACTTCACATCATATTTCATCTTCCTCAAAATTCGCAGTGCTTCCTTAAAGGACACGTAAATTTGTGGATAAGGTTTTAAAAGGGACTTTGCATTTATCAGTTTTTCTTTGGCGTCTTCAAAGCCGTTGAGGTAACAAATCATGAATGTCGAGGGAACGTTTTCTAGGTCCTTGTGTTCACTCGCGACTAATGTCAGCCCTTTTTTTATTTTTTCTAACAAAGCAAGATTGGAATTGTAAATGTGATAAAGCATTTTTCGACTGAATTCCGGTGGTTGGAAAAGCATCTCGTTTTCTATTTTGTAATAACCGTTTTCATAAAAATAAATAGTCTGTTTCTCTAGAGGATAATAACTCGTTTTATCATTTAGTCCCAAAGAAAGATATTCAGTAATGGTAAAAGTATCTTCATCATAAGTAATGGTAACCACATCTTGATCGGAATAGAACAATTTAATTTGCTCATTGATCAGTTCGATGTCAACACGGGACAAAAATGTTTTATCTCTTACTTTTTTTGGAGTTCCGGCCCAGCAAATCACAAATAATTCTTTGAAAACCTTGTACTTGGGCGCCATGTCTTTGTGGCGAAAATTCATAAAATCAAATACGCCGTCCAAGGTGTATTTGATGTTGTTTCGAGCATTATTCTCTATCCCAATTACGGTTTCCGAGTTTTGAAAATTCTTTTTAATTTTTTCTACCGTTGGCATTGTGTTACTACCATGTCTAATAAAGACACTTTTGGCTAGAATAGTATAAATTCCTTTTTTAAAATAGGAGGTGTTGTTTTTTGGTTTAATGGTCACTAATCCAACCACTTTGTCTTTTGGTAAATTTGGGAAAGGGACATTTTCATATTGAATTTTGGGTGGATGTTCTAAATAGGCATTCACTAAATTTTGAATGTGGCTATCATCAAAAAAATCGACACCCACGATTTCATTGTCTTGATCTTCGACTCCTACCACAATGTAAGAATTATTGGCAGGGTTTGAATTGGATAAAGCGCAAATATGTTTTAAAAACTTGGCTTTTCCTTCCCGAGTATGCAAGTTCAACTGACGCTTTTTGTCATAAAAGCTACTCTCATCATTTTGCGCGAGCAGGTTTTTAATTAAAAGGCGTTTGTTAATCATCTAGAATACTTGTTGTTGCTTATTAAACCGTTGGGTGAAATATTTAAAAATTAAAACACATAGAAACAGATAAATAAGAAGGACTGCGCAGTTTGCAGGAGCTTTGGGCTCTATTCACAAAGCTGTTTTTTACTTCAAAAAAAGTGAAACGTCTACAAAAGCTAAAATATAAACTATGTTTCTATGTGTTTAAAAAACTAATTACCTTAAATGCGTCGCTTTAATCTTTTTTTATAATAGTAGAAGAAGCCTGAGCGGTACTCATTACGACTAAATCGGCAATATTGACATGGTAGGGTCTGGACACCACAAAGTGAATAATGTCGGCAATATCTTCTGGCTGCAAAGGCGTGAAGCCTTGGTACACTTTTTCGGCTCTATCCGTATCTCCTTTAAAACGCACTTCGCTAAATTCAGTTTGAACCATTCCGGGGTGAATAGCACCCACTCGTATTCCAAAAGGATTTAAATCCATGCGCATGCCTTGATTTAAGGCGTCAACCGCATGTTTTGTGGCACAATATACATTCCCATTTGGATATACTTCCTTTGCGGCAGTGGAACCAATATTAATGATATGACCTGATTTTCTTTCAATCATTTGGGGGATGATGGCTTTAGAAACATACAATAAACCCTTTACGTTGATGTCGATCATAGCGTCCCAATCGTCTAAATCTCCATTTTGAATAGGGTCTAAGCCATGGGCGTTACCCGCATTGTTAATAAGAATATCGATGGTAGAAAAGGCTTCAGGTAAGGAAGCGATGCTTTCTGATACGGCTTTTTTATCGCGTACATCAAAAAGTAAAGTATGTACCGCTGTGAGTTTAGAAAGTTCTTTTTCAAGCTCCGCCATTCGGTCTTCGCGTCTTCCGCAAAGGATAATTTTATAATTGTTTTTTGCTAAAATTTGTGCAGTTGCTTTTCCGATTCCGCTGGTTGCACCGGTTATTAAGGCTGTTTTACTCATGGTTTATTATTTCTGTCGAAATCAGTACTATTGGATTTCATTTTTAATTTTTTAAAAAGACAATCTTTATTCAACTTAAGGAACGTCTTGCCCCATACTTTCTGCCCAGATTGAAAACCAATCTTCTTTTTCAAGATCTAGTTCGACGGCTTTCATCAATGATTGTATTCTGGCAACATTTACTGTTCCTGCAATTGGAATCACTTTGGCTGGATGTTTTAAAACCCAAGAAAGTAAAACCGTATCAGCGCCTAAATGGTATTTTGAAACCATTGTTGCCAATATTTTTTTCAGTCGATGGGTTTGCGGAATGTCATTTCTGAAAATAAATCCTAATGGATTCCAAGACATCGGACGAATATTATGTAGCTGCATATAGTCAAAACTTCCGTCAATCATAGGCTCAAAATTTGTTGCCGAAAACTGGACCTGATTGTAACTTATTTCTGTTTTTTGACGAATCAATTCGGTTTGAGAACTGGTAAAATTAGAAAGTCCAAAGTCGACTATTTTCCCCTCTGATTTTAGTTTTTCTACCGCTTCGGCAATTTCATCTGCTTGCATCAACGGACTAGGTCTATGCAACAAAAATACATCTAAATAATCAGTTTGTAAATTCTTTAACGATTGTTCAACTGACCAGATAATGTGCGACTTAGAGTAATCGTAATGTTTGATTTTAGTATCACGATTTTCAGCTAGCATTTGGATCCCACATTTGGAAATTAGCTGCATTTTTTCTCTGGCTATTTTACTCGAAGCAAATGCTTTTCCAAAATCAGCTTCAGTGGTGTAACCACCATAAATATCGGCATGGTCAAAGGTGGTAATTTTGTTTTCTAAACAGACATGGATCATACTTTCCATTTCCTTTGAAGTTAGGTTTTTATCCCAAACTCCCCAATTCATAGTACCTGCAATAATAGGTGATAATGTCGTTTTACTCATGGTTTTTATTTTTTACTGAAACGCGTAATTTTCTTAATTGAAAGTATATTTTTCAAAGTTCTTAAAAATATAAAAATTGTATCACAATTCGTCCTTAAAATTAGGTCTTTATTCGAAGTTTTAACCATTTTTTAACATCTTACCTCTAAAAAATAATTCAATTTGCACTCTCAAACAGAAGGCATTAAATTCAAGGTTTTAAATATAACGATATGGAAGAAAATACATCGACTTTAGACATTAGAGCAATCAATGAAAAAATCGAAAGAGAGAGCGCATTTATCGACCTCTTGACAATGGAAATGAATAAAGTGATCGTGGGTCAAAAGCACATGATTGAGAGATTATTGATTGGACTTCTTGGACAAGGGCATATTTTATTGGAAGGTGTTCCGGGCCTAGCAAAAACGCTAGCTATAAATACACTTTCCCAAGCGGTACACGGATCGTTCAGCAGAATACAATTTACACCAGATTTATTGCCAGCAGATGTTGTGGGAACAATGATTTACAACATTAAACAAAATGAGTTCTCTATCAAAAAAGGGCCTATTTTTGCCAATTTCGTTTTGGCAGATGAGATAAACCGTGCGCCGGCTAAGGTGCAATCGGCATTGTTAGAAGCCATGCAGGAAAAGCAAGTGACCATTGGTGACACTACTTTTAAACTAGACAGACCTTTCTTGGTTTTGGCAACTCAAAACCCAATTGAACAAGAAGGAACGTACCAACTTCCGGAAGCACAAGTCGATCGTTTTATGTTGAAAACGGTTATTGATTACCCTAAAATGGATGAAGAGCGCATGGTCGTTCGTCAAAACTTAAAAGGTAGTTATGAGAAAGTAAACCAAGTTGTTTCGGTAGAACAAATTCTACGTGCACAGGAAGCGGTTCGCGAAGTGTATATGGATGAAAAAATCGAGAAATATATTCTTGATATTGTTTTCGCTACGCGCTATCCAGAGAAATATAAATTGGCCGACTTGAAGCCGTTAATCAGTTTTGGAGCTTCTCCGCGTGGAAGTATCAATTTAGCCAATGCGGCCAAATGTTATGCTTTTATAAAACGTCGTGGTTATGTAATTCCAGAAGATGTTCGTGCTGTTGTTCATGATGTATTGCGTCATAGAATTGGGGTTACCTATGAAGCTGAAGCTGAAAACATTACCTCTGTTGATATTATCAATAAAATTATAAATGAAGTTGAAGTACCTTAAACCAGTATACAGTGAGCAGTTTTTAGTGAGCAGTTTCTCTCGCAGCAGATAACTGAACACTCAATAACTGATACTGAACACTATAAAACATGGATACAAAAGAGCTTTTAAAAAAAGTACGAAAAATAGAGATTAAAACCCGAAGATTGAGCGATCATATCTTTTCAGGGGAATACCACACCTCATTCAAGGGACGCGGAATGACTTTTAGCGAAGTACGTCAATATCAATATGGAGATGATATTCGTAATATTGATTGGAATGTTACGGCGCGTTACAATGAAGCTCATGTAAAAGTCTTTGAAGAAGAGCGTGAGTTGACGATGATGTTGATGGTGGATATCTCAGGTTCGGAAAGTTTTGGTTCTAAAAATCAATTCAAAAAAGATATTGTTACGGAGATTGCCGCAACTATGGCTTTTTCGGCAACACAGAATAATGATAAAATTGGATTGATTTTGTTTTCAGACCAAATTGAATTATATATTCCACCAAAGAAAGGCAGGTCGCACGTTTTGCGTATCATTCGTGAATTGATCGAGTTTGAACCTAAAAGCCGTAAAACGGATATAGCTCAAGCCTTAAAGTTTTTATCCAGCACTCAGAAAAAGAAAGCCATCGTATTTGTTATCTCTGATTTCATGTCTGAAAATTATGAGCATACATTAAAAATTGCAGCTAAAAAACATGACATCACAGGAATTCGAGTGTATGATATTCGAGAACAAAAAATGCCGAATATTGGAATGGTACCAATGATTGATGCTGAAACAGGAGAAACACAATTAGTTGACACGAGTTCGAAAACGGTTCGATTCAACTACGAGAAATATTATAGTAATCAATTAGTTTATTTCAAGGAAACATTCAGTAAATCAGGTGCAGGAGTCGTAAACACTAGAGTCGACGAAAGTTATGTGACTAAATTATTAGGCTATTTTAAATCGAGGTAATGATTAACGATTGAATAATTTTAATTCTAAGTGTAAAACATCATAAATCGTTAATCTGAAATCAAAAATCATTCGCCTCAAACTGAAAATAAAAAATGAATAAAGTTTACCTACTATTATTGCTTTTTTCAACCGCTATTTTTGCCCAGCAAAAACGAGTGGTAACTAGTATAGATACAACTAAGAACAAAATTGGCGCGGAGTTTAAATTAACGGTAAAAACCTCAGTGGATACGTTGTCTAAAGTTGATTTTCCAATACTTAAAAATATTGGTGCTCTCGAAGTAATTCGTTCTTACCCTATAGACACGATCAAAAATAACGATCGGTATGAATTAATTAAGAAATATGGGTTAACACAGTTTGATTCTGGAAAATATACGATTCCTAGTATAAAGATTCTCATCAACAGCAAACCGTACATGACCGATTCAATTGCGGTTGAGGTGGCTAATGTTCAGGTGGATACCTTAAAACAAAAGATGTATGACATCAAAGACATTGTTCCCGTAAAGAGTTCGATGGGCGATTGGTGGAAATACCTTTTGATACTAGCGTTCATATTAGGTATTGGTGCATTAGTGTATTGGTTTGTAAAAAAGCAACAAAAGAAAAAGATTGAAGCAGAGGTGTACAAAACACCGATAGAAAAAGCAACCAGCTTACTGAATACCTTAGAACAAAAAGAACTTTGGCAAAAAGGAGAAGTGAAAGCTTACTATAGTGAATTGACCGATATTGCCCGTAATTATATTGAAGAAGCAATCGATATTCCAGCGATGGAAAGCACAACTTCTGAGTTGATTATTGGTCTTAGAGCAGCTTCTTTAAAAAAGAAAATGACGCTTTCACAAGAGACTATAGAGAATTTGGAGCGTGTTTTAAAACAAGCCGATTTAGTGAAATTTGCCAAATCTAAGCCACTAGAGTACGAAATTACCGAGGATAGAAATAAAATACAAAAAGCAATCCTTACACTAGACAGTGCTATTCCTGTAGAAATCGAAATAGAAGAGGATACTTTATTGAATGAAGCACAAAAACAAAAACAGATCCAAACTCAATTAAGGAAACAAAGAAGTAAGCGTATTCTTATTGCAGTGGCTTCTATTGCTTTCTTATTGCTAGCAACGACAACTTATTTCATCGTTACTAAGGGATTCGACTATGTAAAAGACACTATTATTGGACATCCTACAAAAGAATTACTTGAAGCCGAATGGATAAGAAGTACCTATGGAAATCCCGGAGTTACTATCGAAACTCCAAAAGTGCTTAGAAGAATTGATTTAACAAAATCACTCCCAAAAAATGGTCTGCAGCTCGTTAAAGAAATGCAATCTTTTGCCTACGGTAGTTTTGTTGATAATTTTTACTTGATGGTTTCGACCATTAAATACAAGCAAGAAGCAGAAATTGATTTGAAAAAATCGATGGAAGTTACCTTACAGACATTGGAGTCTCAAGGTGCGCAAAATATGATTGTAAAACAAGAAGATTTTGACACTAAAGAAGGTGTAACGGGTTTAAAATCATACGGAACATTTTCAAGATTCAATGTCAATTCTAAAAGCAGCGAAAGACTGTATTATGAAATACTGTTGTTTAGTCAAGAAGGGGGATTGCAACAAATCATGATTTTCCATGAAGAAGGGGATG
Source organism: Flavobacterium sp. DW-iso2 (assembly GCF_058725285.1). Classification (NCBI taxonomy): domain Bacteria; kingdom Pseudomonadati; phylum Bacteroidota; class Flavobacteriia; order Flavobacteriales; family Flavobacteriaceae; genus Flavobacterium; species Flavobacterium sp. DW-iso2. The sequence continues at coordinate 176,954 of NZ_JBZXDY010000003.1, forward strand.
CGTATGCAAACGAAATATCAGACCGAGTTTTGAACTCTGTCGAATTAATACAACTAAGTAAATAATGGGAAATATCACATTTTTAAATCCTGAGTTTTTCTGGTTGTTTCTTTTGATTCCAATAGCCATAGTTTGGCTATTTGTGAAAAGAAACCGTCAATCAGCCACTTTAAAAATAAGTTCAATTAAGGGGTTTAAATCTTCAGAATCTTTATTAGCAAAGCTAAAGCCTTATTTGAGCGTATTAAGATTAGTTGCATTGAGTTCTTTGATTGTCGCTATGGCAAGACCTAGAACTGTTGATGTAAGTAATAAAACGAAAACAACAAAGGGAATAGATATCGTTATGGCAATCGATGTATCAGGGAGTATGCTTGCCAAAGATTTGAAGCCGAACAGAATGGAAGCGTTAAAAAGAGTAGCCGCTGATTTCGCAGATGAAAGACCCAATGATAGAATAGGACTTGTGGTTTATGCTTCTGAAGCGTATACAAAAACTCCGGTTACCAGTGACAAAGCAGTTGTTCTGGAGGCTATCAAGAGTATAAAATACGATAATGTTTTGCAGGATGGTACTGGAATAGGAATGGGATTAGCTACAGCGGTAAACCGTTTAAAAGACAGTAAAGCCAAGAGTAAAGTGATTATCCTTTTAACGGACGGTGTCAATAATGCAGGTTTTATTGAGCCAGAAACGGCTGCCGATATTGCGAAACAATATGGTATAAAAGTATATACAATAGGCATTGGAACAAACGGTATGGCTGAATTTCCATACGCGGTGGGACCAAACGGTCAATTTTTATTCAAAATGATGAAAGTCGAAATTGATGAAAAATTGATGAAAAGTATCGCCAATAAAACGGATGGACGTTATTTTAGAGCAACAAGTAACAACAAGTTGGCTGAAATTTATGGCGAAATCAATAAACTGGAAACGACCGAAATTGAAGAATTAAAATTCTATGATTATGATGAGAAATACAGGCCTTTTGTTTGGCTTGCGGGTTTTTTATTATTAGCTGAGATCGGATTAAGAAATACAGTTTACAAGAGCTTTATATAGGATCCTCCCACAGCCCCCTCCGAAGGAAGGGGTGACTGGATGTGAAAACTAGAATTTAATTAAAGAGTAACTATTGCCGTTTTGCGTAGAAGATAAAGGTGAATGATGACCATTGTTTGGCAACTGCAAACTGAATACTGAACACTGAATACTAAATATGGAATTAGACGAAATAAAATATTTATACTTACTTTTTATACTGCCGTTAGTGGTGGTACTTTTCCTTTTCAATTTATATTGGAAAAGAAAAAAGCAACGTGAATTTGGGGATTTAGAAATTATAAAAAAACTAAGTCCAGAATCTTCAGTTTTCAAACCTGTTTTTAAACTAGTTGTGATTCTTTTGGCTTTGGCGGGATTGATTTTTGGATTAGTAAATCCAAAAATTGGTACTAAAATGGAAACAGTAAAGCGAGAAGGTATTGATATTGTTTTTGCAATGGATGTATCCAAAAGTATGCTTGCTGAAGATGTTGCTCCGAGCCGATTAGAAAAAAGCAAGCAGCTTGTTTCGCAAATTATCAATCAATTGGGGAATGACAGAATTGGGATTGTGGCTTACGCAGGTAGCGCTTTTCCGGTATTGCCTATCACTACAGATTATAGTGTGGCAAAAATGTTTCTGCAAAGCATGAATACCGAAATGGTTTCGTCTCAAGGAACTTCCTTAGATGAAGCGATAAAATTGTCTTCAACCTATTTTGATGACAAGAGCAAAACCTCGAAGTTATTGATTTTAGTTTCTGATGGAGAAGACCATTCTGAAGGCGCTCAAGCGGCGGCAGAAGAAGCGAATAAACAAGGAATGCGAATCATAACGATAGGGTTAGGAACTGAAAAAGGAAGCACTATTCCGCTGAAGAAAAATGGCATCGTAGAAAGTTATCAAAGAGACAACAATGGCGAGGTTGTTATTACAAAATTAAATCGTGCCAGTTTGGAAACGATTGCTAAATCAACCAAAGGCGGTTATATCAATGGTAATAATACCAAAGAAGTGGTCGCGTACATTAAGAGCACCTTAGATAAAATTCAAAAAACCGAATTTGAATCCACACAAATGGCCGATTTCCAGTCCCAGTTTCAATGGTTTCTTGGATCCGCATTTGTGTTGTTGTTTTTGGATCTCTTTTTGTTAGAAAAGAAAACAAGTTGGGTGAAGAAGTTGAATTTATTTAACGAAGAAAAATAAATGTCTTTTCCTTCAGGGATTGAACTTGTATGGAATTGCATAATTTAATAAAAATGAAGAATTTTAAAAAATACATATTTACCACTTTCTCACTTCTCTTTTTAGGGCTTAGCGGAGTATTCGCACAAGAGAAAGACAAAAGTTTAGCTAAGGCAAATGCGGAATATGCGGAGAATAAATTCGTGGATGCTGAAGCGGATTATAGAATTTCAAATTCAAAATTTCCAAACAGGTCTACTGCACCTTATAATTTAGGAAACTCAATTTATAAGCAAAGTCAAGCATCTGAAGCTAAATTTGCTTACGCCAAAGCAATAAAAAGTACTAAATCAAGAGTAGATAAACACAAAGCCTTTCACAACTTAGGAAATGTGTTTATGAAAGAAAAGAATTATACGGAAGCAGTTGAAGCCTATAAAAACGCACTGCGTAACGATCCTTCTGATGATGAAACAAGATACAATTACGCATTGGCAAAAAAGATGTTGAAAGAAAATCCGCCTAAGGATAACAAGGACAAAAAAGACAAGGACAAGAAGGACAAAGATAAAAAGGATCAGGACAAGAAAGACAAAGATAAAAAAGACGGAGATAAAGATAAGAAGGACGATAAAGGAGACGGAGATAAAGATAAAAAGGACGGGAAAAATAAGGATGATAAACCCGAAGATCAGGGCAAACCAAAACCACAACCTGGCGGAATTTCTAAACAACGATTAGAAAATCTTTTGGATGCAGTAAACAATGAAGAAAAGAAAATTCAAGATAAAGTAAATGCTCAAAAAGTAAAAGGAAAACCAACAAAAACGGAAAAAGATTGGTAATTGAGGTTTGTTTTTGGGAGGATTAAGGGATGGTTATAAAATAGAGAATAAAATAAATCCGAAAGGGAAGATAAGGGTTGAATAAAAGATGAAAAGATATTTAATTTTAATACTGTTCAGTTTTCAAGGACTTTTGGCTCAAGTGCAATTTGAGACTAAAGTGAGTAAAACCACGCTCGGGCTAAACGAAAGACTGCGTGTTGATTTTGCTATGAACATCGATGGGGATAATTTTAATGAACCTTCTTTTGACGGATTCAGGGTTATTGCAGGGCCGAGTCAACAAGTGAGTCAATCTTGGATTAACGGAAGAAGTACTTTTGAAAAGGTATACTCTTATTATCTTCAACCCAATCAAAAAGGAAATCTTACCATCAAGCAGGCTACTATTGAATACAATGGGCAGGCGTATAAAACTAGTCCGGTAAAAATAACGGTTACCGCTGCGGTTGAACAGCCAAGAGATCCTAATGACAGCAGTATTTCTGCAGATAACAATTTGTATTTAATCGCTGATATTTCTAAGATAAACCCTTATGTAAATGAGCCTATAACGGTCGTTTATAAATTGTATTTCAGCAATAATATTGGGATAAGCAATTTTAGAGAACTCAATAAGCCAAAATACAATGATTTTTGGAGTCAAAATATTGAGATTAAACAGCCTGTTGTCGAAGAAGGAATGTTCAAAGGAGAACGTTATCGATATATCGTCCTTAAAAAAGCAGTTTTATACCCACAAAAATCAGGTAAGTTGACCATCGAGCCACTATCATTAGATATCGATGTGCAGCTGCCCACGAATCGTAGAGACGTTTTTGGCCGTGTTGTCATAGCTGAGGATAGTAAAAGAGTATCTGCAGGTGCTAAAACAATTAATGTAAAAGCACTTCCTGAAGCAGGAAAGCCAATTGATTTTTCAGGTGCTGTTGGGAATTTTGATTTCAAAGTGACGCCTACAAAAACGAGTCTAAAAAATGGGGAAAGCCTTGACTTGATTGTAAGTGTTACTGGAAAAGGGAACATGAAATTATTCAGTTTACCAAAGCCGGTCGTCCCAAATGCTTTAGAAATGTATGATGCGGTTCACAGTGAAAACGTAAGCACTACACTGGCAGGAACGTCTGGAAAAATCTCTGATAGTTATACGATTATACCACAGTATAAAGGAAACTACCCTGTAAAATCAATGCAGTTTTCTTATTTTGATCTTGGATCAGGAAAATACAAAACTATAAGCTCTCCGGAGATTATGATTACTATTTTAGATGGGCCTACTGCGACTGACGCGACTGTTTCGAATTCTGGAAATGGAAAAAACAAAATTTCACATACAGAGCAGTTCAAATTTATCAAATTAAAGACAAATCTGGTGGCGGTTGCTAAAGATGATTTCTTTGGTTCTAAATTGTTCTATGGATTATTGTTTTTTCCTTTTCTAATGCTTCCGATAATTATAGTGCTTAAGAAGAAAAAAGAAGCTATTGACGGTGATGTAGTAGGAAATAGGATAAGAAGAAATAATAAACTGGCAAAGAAATATCTATCTGAAGCTAAAAAACAAATTAAGAATAAAGAGCCGTTTTATGTTGCTCTTGAAAAAGCAATGCACAACTTCTTGAAAGCCAAATTACATATTGAAACTTCAGAGATGAGTAAGGATAATATCAAAGAGCTTTTGTTGACAAAAAATGCAAATCCTGCGGCAGTAGATGACTTTATTGCGCTGACTGAGAACTGTGAAATCGCGAGATATGCCCCTTCATCTACTGCGACGATCCAAAAAGATTATGATAAAGCAGTGTCGATAATTTCTGATTTGGAAAAGCAGATATAAAAATTGACAACAAATAATTTGTAATTGACCAATCGAAAAATGAAAAATATTTTTTTTATATTATTACTAACAACCCAAGTTTTCTTTGCTCAAAATGGCTTTGAAGCGGGGAATAATCTGTACAAAGCAGGAAAATACGAGCAAGCTATTGATGCTTATGGGAGTGTGTTGAAAACAAAACAGCATTCTTCAGAATTGTATTTTAACCTCGGGAATTGCTATTATAAATTGAATAAAGTCGCTCCGGCTATTTATAGCTACGAGAAAGCCTTAGTGTTGAATGCAAATAATCGTGAGGCAGCAAACAACCTTAGATTTGCTCAAAAACGAACTATTGATGAAGTAAAGGTGGTTCCTAAAGTAGGGTTTGCCAAGTTGCTTCGTGATTTTACTGGAATTTATCATTACAATACTTGGGCCTGGATTGCGGTAGGATTAGCAATTGCATTTTTACTGGCTTTTTTAGGGTATTATTTTTCAGAAACTACGATCGTCAAAAGGATTTCATTTTTTGTCATGTTTGTGCTTATTGTATTGATGTTCATTGTCATTGCAGCTGCTGTTTTCGAAAAAAGTCATTATGATAATGAAAGACCAGCAATTGTTTTTGCCGAAAGTGCAGAGGTAAGAAGCGAGCCACAAAAAGGAAGTTCAGTTATTTTTGTGCTTCATGAAGGGACGAAAGTCTATGTTGAAGAAAAAGTAGACAGTTGGAAAAAAGTCCAGTTAACTGACGGTACTGAAGGTTGGATTCAAAATGCTGCAATAAAGGAAGTGAAGTAGATTTTATTTTATTCCGATACTTTAAGTGTTTAATACTCTAAAAATCGAACACTATGCTGATTTCTTCGTTTCTTTAAAATCAGTATAACACTTTTCTAATGAAGGATAAATGTATTTTGAAACTTCTTGAATGGGATTGTAAAACAGTGATTTATTGAGCGTCTCTTCTTTTGCAATCATATTGTTTAGATTGACTTTCTGAAAAAGATTAATTACAACGCTTAAAAGTAAAATGGTTTTTAGAACACTAAAGGCACCTCCAGCTAGTTTATTGAATATGCCCAAGAACGCAAAGTCCATAATTCCAGTGAGGACTTTTGCCAAGGTATGAACGGTAACAACCACAGCGATAAAAGTGAGGCCAAAAGCGATGATCTCAATATATTTTGGACACCAAGAAACATGATTGGCAAGCATCGCTCTTACCATGTAAGAGCATTTTATTGCGACGTAGATTCCTAAAATAAGTGAAATCAAGGAAGCCAGTTCAATAAAAAGACCATTTTTCATGCCTTTGAATAAAGCATAAAGAAGTAATGCACCCAAAACAATATCTAAAAAACTCATACTATTTTTTTTAAGTAACTATAGATGAACAAATATAATGGAATAGTTGAGGATACTATAAGACAAAACTGAAATTTGTAATTAAATGAAAGCAAATCTATAATGGAGACGGTTTTTATACAATGTCAATTTTCAAGTTGCTATCTTTGCAAAAATAATTTTATGAGTACTGATTTTAAAGTCTAGTACTCATAATTCATAAGTCAAAAAAATGTCAAGAGACAACCAACTTAAAGAACGCTGGGAACAGCTGGTAGATATACTTTCCAATCAATTTTCACAAGGCGAAGACCTAGATTTAGATGCTATCATTTATTTGATTGGGGTTCAGGAACTCGGAAAAGTACACCGTGAATATAAAAAAGATGAAAAATTAAACCTAATGCATATCGCGATTTGCCGATTATTAGAACCTTATGGATTCTATGAATTCGAATTTTTTGATGAAGATGGTTGGCCACATTATCGTGTTAAAGAGGAATTACCAACACTGAAAGCAGGAGAACAATCGGTGTTAATGAAAGAAGCTATTGTGAATTATTTTATCGAAAGAGAGTTGATTGAATAATCCCTTCTGGATAAACAAGCATGAATAAGTAGGCTATTGGCCAAACTTTGAAATTTAAACTTTAAACCTGAAGCAAATTTTTGTAAATTTGCACTCTCAATTATTGGATGAAAATGATAGACAAGATAAAAGAATATATTGGGGAAGCGCAAGCATTCTCAACACAAGATAAAGCAGAATTAGAGATATTTAGAATTAAATTTCTAGGAAGCAAAGGACTTTTGAAAGAACTTTTTGCCGAGTTCAAGAATGTTCCTAATGACCAAAAGAAGGAATTTGGGCAGGTAATCAATTTACTTAAAACTTCAGCAGAAGAAAAAGTAAAAAGCATTCAGGAAGCATTCGAAAACAAAGAAGAAACTAAGGGTTTTTACGGTGATTTAACACGTTCGTCTGAACCGATAACAATTGGTTCTCGTCATCCTATTTCATTGGTAAAAAACCAGATTATAGATATTTTTTCTAATATTGGTTTCAATGTTTCTGAAGGACCGGAAATTGAAGATGACTGGCATAATTTCACCGCATTAAACCTTCCGGAATACCATCCAGCACGGGACATGCAAGACACTTTTTTCATTCAGACAGATCCGGACATTTTGTTGCGTACGCATACTTCATCGGTACAAGTGCGTTACATGGAGGAGAATAAACCACCTATTAGAACGATTTCTCCGGGAAGAGTTTTTCGTAACGAGGCCGTTTCATCGCGCTCTCACTGTATATTTCATCAAGTAGAAGGCTTGTACATTGATAAAGATGTTTCTTTTGCCGACTTGAAGCAAACTTTATTGCATTTCACCAAAGAGATGTTTGGGAAATCAAAAATACGCTTGCGTCCGTCGTATTTTCCGTTCACGGAACCAAGTGCCGAAATTGATATTTACTGGGGTTTAAAAACGGAAACTGATTATAGAATTACCAAAGGAACCGGTTGGTTGGAAATTGGTGGTTGTGGTATGGTAGATCCTAATGTCCTTAAAAATTGTGGTATCGATCCAGAAGAATACACTGGTTTCGCCTTCGGAATGGGAATTGAAAGAATCGCTATGTTGAACTATCAAATTGGTGATATTCGTATGTTTTATGAAAATGACGTTCGTTTCTTAGCGCAATTTAAAGCTAGTATTTAAAAAATAATTTGAAGCTATTTCCAGCTATTCGTTACAATCTTTTCTTGTTTTAAAGAAAAACAAGAAAAGGATTTTCACTTCTATCTGGGCTAGGAATACTAAATCATAGAATATAAGTGCTTCGAGAGATCGATGCAAAAAATTAGCGATGAAAAAAGACATTATTATCCCCGAAGTAGAGAACGTTTTCGTAGCCGCAGTCCAAGAATGGAGTGACGACTTTATGGAAAAGGTATGGTATGCTTATTTAGTAAACGACAGTGACTTTCTTATCGAAAGTGTAATGGTTGTTTCTAAGGCATTTGGAACTATCGATGGCGAAATGAAAAAAACATCATTGTTGCGTCATGCTTTCGTTGAAGTTCCTCCGGTGTCGGTGGTGAAAATCGAAATGTTAGAAAAAAGCGTTTTAGTGCTCAACAATGAGTTCATGGTGACCTTTTTTATTGGAAATAAATTACACGATAAAAAATTCATTTTTAAAGCCGATTCTATTAGTGAAAAGGATGTGGAAGAAGTTCCTCTTTTGTTCGTGGATGGTATTATCGTGAGATAATGACTTTCTAACGTTCTTATACTTATAAAAGAAACCGCAGATTCACAGATTTAATAAAACTTAATCTGTGAATCTGCGGTTATTTTTTTGGTCTCATTTGAACTGTAAACCTATTTTTAATCCAATTGATCGGTCAATTTCTTGAAAACGGTTCTAGCGTCTTTTCCTTCATATAAGATCTCATAAACGGCATCTATAATAGGCGTTTTTGCACCATAGCCTTGATTGAGTTTGTAAGCGCTTTTAGTAGCGTAATAACCTTCAGAAACCATACTCATTTCCATCATGGCACTTTTTACGGTGTATCCTTTTCCAATCATATTTCCAAACATCCTATTTCTTGAAAAAATAGAATATCCAGTTACTAATAAGTCACCTAAATAAGCCGAATCATTAATGTTGCGTTTCATTTTATGGACCTTCTTGATGAATTTTTTCATCTCTCGTATTCCATTACTCATTAATACCGATTGGAAATTATCTCCATAACCCAAACCGTGTGCGATTCCTGCTGCTATCGCATAGATATTTTTAAGCATCGCAGCATATTCAGTTCCTATGATATCATCGGTAATCTTTGTTTTGATATAATTTCCTGATAGATTTTGGGCTACTACCTTTGCTTTTTCGGCATCACCGCAAGCAATGGTTAAATAGGATAAACGCTCTAATGCGACCTCTTCTGCATGGCATGGCCCAGTAATTACACCAATGTTATGGTAAGGGATGTCATATTTAAAGTGAAAATGTTCTCCAACAATCATACTTGTTTCAGGAACGATTCCTTTAATCGCAGAGAAAATCACTTTGTTCTCAAGGGAAACAGTTAACTTTTCCAGTTCGCCATTTAAAAAGGCAGAGGGTATAGCGAAGATAATATAGTCGGCATAGGTAACTGCTTCATTAATATCGCTGGTTAGCTTTAATTTTTTTGTATCAAATTCAACGGAACTTAAATAATTTGGATTGTGTTTGTATGTTTTTATATGTTCAATCGCCGATTCATTTCGCATATACCATGAAACCTCAGAAAGATTAACACATAACATTTTTGTTATTGCTGTTGCCCAACTCCCACCACCAATTACTGCAAATTTTATTTTCCCGCTCATCTGTTTATTAAATTTAACCAAAAGTACTTAAAAATGGATTAATTAAACAAAAAATAAGGATTCATACTTGAAGTTTTATTAAGGTAGAAAAGCAAAAATTATAAAAAAATTAAAATATTTATGATTTCATACAATATAGCTGTTTTTTTAACGTTAGAACTTACTATTTATTAAGTTATTTAGAAATGTATGAAATTCGAATTAGTTAGTTTTGTTTTAGTTTTATCAAAAAGGCGTCCTAGAATTTAATTCAAGAACGCCTTTTTATTTTAAGCAGGATTTTCATCCTTTTCAACTAGTAACTCATTTCAACAATAGATTTTACTTTTTCTAATGTGATATTTTGCTTTTCTCCTAAACCTTTCCAACCTCTTTCGTCAAAACGATTCACAATAAAATCAGCGGTTTTAGCATAGTCTTTTGTATAATCAGATAATTTTGTATCCATTCCCATAGTATGGAAAAATTCAACTGTTTTATTGATTGCCTCCTTTGCTATTTCATCGTCAGTTCCTGTTAAATTGAAAATACGTTTTCCGTATTGTGCCAATTTCCCTTTTTTGGTTTCAAACATAACCTTGTATAAGCTAGGTGCGATTACAGCCAAGGTACGTGCATGGTCGATTCCGTACATAGCAGTCAATTCATGACCAATCATGTGGGTTGCCCAGTCGCTAGGAACTCCTTTTTGGATTAATCCGTTTAACGCCATGGTACAACTCCACATAAAGTTAGAGGCTAAAGCATAATCTTCTGGATTTTCTACCACCTTTGGGCCAACTTCGATTAAAGTTTGTAGAATTCCTTCTGCAATTCGGTCTTGTAAATAACCTTCATGAGGGTACGTTAAGTATTGTTCCATCACGTGAGTGTAGGCATCAACAACACCGTTTTGTAATTGTCTTTTTGGTAAAGATTGAATTACTGTTGGGTCAGTTATAGAAAATTTTGGAAACAAAGCAGAACCACCAAAAGCTAATTTCTCTTTAGTAGCCTCGATTGTAACAACCGCTCCAGAGTTCATTTCGCTTCCTGTAGCTGGCAAAGTTAATACTGTTCCAAAAGGAACTGCATTTTCTTTAATTAAGATACGCTTTTGTAAAATCTCGATCGGATCTCCATCATAATTAACGGCTCCAGAAATAAATTTCACACCATCAATAACAGATCCACCACCTACGGCAAGTAAGAAATCGATTTTTTGTTCTTTAACAATAGCAACTGCTTTCATTAAAGTTTCAAAATGTGGATTAGCTTCAATTCCGCTAAACTCTACAATTTCGTGTCCTTTAAGGTTGTTGATTACTTGTTCGTGGATTCCGTTTTTAAAGATGCTTCCACCTCCGTAAGCCAATAATATTTTAGCTCCTTTAGGTACAAGATCTCCTAATTTTTCTATTTGTCCTTTTCCAAAAACTAAATTGGTAGGATTATATAATTCAAAGTTTAACATCTTATTTATTTTAAGTAATCAAAAGGCCCTAAAACCAGCGTTCTAAATTAGAACCATGGTCAATTAGAGCCTTATAATTTAATTGTTAATTATTTTTTTGCGTTCAATTGTTGCAATAATTTCTCAGCAACTAATTTAGAGGATGCTGGATTTTGTCCAGTTATTAACAAACCGTCTTCAACAGCATAAGGATTCCAATCTGCTACTTTTGAATACGTAGCTCCGTTTGCTTGTAAAGCATCTTCTAATAAAAATGGAACAACATCTGTTAAGCCTACTGCCGCTTCTTCAGTATTTGAAAAACCAGTTAATTTTTTACCTTTTACTAAGAATTCACCGTTCACTTTTACATTTTTAAGTGCTGCAGGTGAATGACAAACAAATGCTACCGGTTTTTTATTAGTATAAAAAGCTTCGATTAAAGCAATTGAATTTTTGTCAGTTGCTAAATCCCATAATGGTCCGTGACCTCCAGGGTAAAATACAGCGTCATAATCAGCTTGATTTACATCAGCTAATTTGTGTGTTTTGCTTAATTTTGCTTGTAATTCCGTGTCTTTGTCAAATCTTTTTGTGTCTTCTGTAGCAGAAGATTCGTCAGCACTTTTTGGATCTATTGGTGGTTGACCTCCTAGTGGCGTTGCAATATCTATTACAACTCCTTTATCTGCTAACTCATAATATGGTGCTGCAAATTCTTCAACCCAAAATCCTGTTTTTTCTCCAGTGTTCCCTAATTCTGAGTGACTAGTTAGAACGAATAATACTTTTTTCATCTTTGTTTTTTTTGTTTTTTGTGCAGTTCCCGAAAAGCAACCTACTGTTAATACTATTAATGCCAATAATGCGACTTTTTTCATTTTGTTATTATGTTTGTACAAATTTACGGCGAATATGTTATTAGTAAAAATAATTTAAATTATGTTTGTGATAAATATATTTATATCATGGTTAATTTAGAATGGTACCGAACGTTTAAATCCGTTTATAAAAACGGTAATTTTTCACTTGCCGCCAAAGAGCTTTTTATAAGTCAACCGGCTGTAAGTCAGCAGATGTCGATGCTGGAGGCGCATGTTGGTTATAAACTGTTTAACAGAAAATCCAAAGGGGTGGAGCCAACAGAATACGCTAAGTTACTAAATAATTTAATCATTGAAGCGTTAGACCGATTGGAAAATGTTGAGAATGGTTTTCGATCCAAAGCGGTGAACACGAACCAGTTAATATCTGTAGGAATTTCTAAGCATCTGTTCAGTAGTATAGGCAGTTCTTTAATTTCTAAATTCGATTATATCGATTTTAGTTTTCATGAAAATGAAATGCTTTTTGAATTGGTTGACACCAAAAAACTAAATTTTGCGGTTATCACTAAAAAGTATGATACTTTTGATACCATCCAGAAGAAGGTGGGCGACATAAAACAAATTATCGTTGGGTCTTCGAATATTGATGCTTCAGAAGTAAAATCCAAAATCAAAGCCAAAGAGCTCTTGGAAGTGGAGCATTGGTTAAACAAGCAAAAATGGTACAATCATGATTCGGGTATTCCGCATGTGAAATTATTTTGGCTGCACGTTTTTAATAAAAAGAGGCCGTCCATGATTTCTAATTTTATTATACCGTCTGAATATGAAATGCTGGACTCACTTTCAAAAAACACAGGGGTTGCGGTAGTCTGGAATTGTAATGCCAAGCAATTTATTCAGGATAAAAAATTACAAATAATATGGGATAGCAAGCAAATGCCTACTACAGAAGTTTTTTTGCTGTCGGGTAAAAATGACAATCTTATTAACCCTTTTCAAGAGATTGAGGCAGAATTGAAAAAGACACTGGAGTGATTATTTCTTATAAAAATTATTATGATCAATATATTCCCAAACCTTAGCGGGTAAAAGAGGTTGAATATTTTTGCCTTCTTTAATGTTGTTTCGAATAAAAGTAGAAGAAATCTCAACTATGGGAGCATCAATTAAATGTACTTTTGGGTGATTTTTCAGTTCTAGGTTTTCAGGTTCAGTTGAAATTCGAGGATAGACATAGATGTCATGATTTTTCAATATGACCTCGTAGTTTTTCCACTTATACAAGGACTTTAAGTTGTCCTCTCCCATGATCAATGAAAATTCATGATAGGGAAATTTCTCTTCTAGGTGAACTAACGTGTTTACCGTATAATTAGGCTGCGACAATTTGAATTCAATATCTGAGGGTTTCAATTTAGGAAAATCCTCAGTAGCAAGATGCACCATTTGCAATCTATGGTAGTCATCAAGCAAGGTGCTTTTTTTCTTCAAAGGGTTATGTGGGGTTACCACCATCCAAACTTGATCCAAGTTAGAATTTTCAGCCATATGATTGGCGATGATTAGATGCCCAACATGGATGGGGTTGAATGTTCCGAAATACAATCCTATTTTCATAAATGTTTTGTTTCGCAGAGAATCGCAAAGTATTTGCAAAGACACACAAAGTAATTGATGCTATTTAGCGTATCTCTTTTTTTTCTTTGTGAGCCTCTGCGGAATAGTTTTTATTTTACAAAATCCTTCACCAATTGATGCGCTTCCTCAAGAGCAATAGCCAAATCATAGTTTTTTATAATAGTGTCAAATTGCGGGGCAGTGGCTAACTCAACCGAAGCCTTAGCAATTCGCATATTGATTTTATCTTCACTTTCAGTGGAGCGTTCTTTTAGTCTTCTTTTTAATTCATCTACGCTAGGTGGTTTGACAAATACCGCTAGTGTTTCCTCTGGAAATTTATGTTTAATACGAAGTCCGCCAACGACATCAATATCAAAAATCACATTTTTTCCTTTGGCCCAGATGCGATCTACTTCACTTTTTAAAGTTCCGTAGAAATTGTCTCTGTATACTTCTTCCCATTCCAGAAAGTCGTCATTCTTGATGTGTTGTTTGAACTCTTTAGTAGACATGAAGTAGTAATCTTTTCCACTTACTTCCTCGCCTCTAGGATCACGAGAAGCTGCCGAAATTGAGAATTCTAAATTCAGATCTTCTTGGTTTAATAAATGTCTGACGATGGTCGTTTTTCCGGACCCTGAAGGTGCCGAAAACACTATTAATTTTCCTCCTTTGTTCATTTTTTATCTTTTTTTATTCCCCTTCTGGGGTTAGGGGGATTACAACACGTTCAAAACCTGTTCCTTGATTTTTTCTAATTCGTCTTTCATTTGAACGACTAATTTCTGCATTTGTGCATGATTGGATTTAGATCCCATCGTATTAATTTCACGCCCCATTTCTTGGGTAATAAAACCTAGTTTTCTACCGTTAGCTTCCGTTCCGTTTATAGTCTCCAAGAAATAATCCAGGTGATTTGTCAAACGTACTTTTTCTTCGGTTATGTCTAGTTTCTCTAAATAATAGATTAATTCTTGTTCAAAACGATTTTCATCTACATTTACTTTCAACTCATCAATCGCAGTTTGCAAACGGTCTTTTATAGCTTGAACGCGTTCTGGATCTAATGCTAAAGCTTCAGTCATGTACTGACGAATATTCCCGATGCGCAATTGAAATTCTTTTTCTAGTGAAAGCCCTTCGTCTCTTCTAAAAGTCTTAATATTATTTAAACTTTCTTCGATTACGATTTTAATTTGTGCCCAGTCATTTTCATCAATTTCATCACGCTCAATTTTTAAAGCATCTGGCATTCTCACTGCCATTTTCATCAATTCCGTTTCATCTGCGTCTGCATAAACGGCTTTCAATTGATTGATATATGCTTTTACGATTGGCACATTCACTTTGGTAGTTGTTTGTTCAGCGGTACTTTCGATAAAAATAGAAAAATCTACTTTTCCTCTTTCAAGCGTAGAAGCAATTTGAGTACGTAAACCCAATTCCATTTCGCGGTAAAGAGAAGGCATTCTCACGTTTAGATCTAAACCTTTACTGTTTAAAGATTTTACTTCTACTGTTATTTTTTTGGTTGGTAATTGAATAGTTGCTTTACCAAAACCGGTCATTGATTGTATCATATAGTTGTATAAAAGAGTTCAAAGGTAATAAAAAAGTGGTCAGTGGTCCGTTTTTTAGCATTCAGTCTTGGTCTCACTCACTGTTTTCACGTTTCAATTTTCACAAGCGGGTTTCCGATTCCAATTTTCGGTTCTAATTTTCGAGTTTAGTCTCCCCCTTCTTCTGAGGGGACTGGGGGGAGGATGTCACCATATACACGCCCACAAATATCAATAGCGCCGAAATTATTTTTACCAGACTCAATTCGTCTTTGCCTAAACCAATGGCAAATATTGTAGCAAAAAGTGGTTGGAGATAAATAAAAACAGCAACGGTTGTTGGTTTTAATTCTTTCATGGTAATCAGGTTTAACAAATAGGTAATAAAGGTGGAGATCACCACTACAAATACTATTTTCCAATACACCAAATTTGGTACTACTGTCCAGTCTGTTGCTTCAAATTGGCTCCAGCCAAAAGGTAAGACCATCAAAAAGCCAAATAAATAAATCCATTTCACAAAGGTGAAGGCATTGTATTTATCCATTAATTTCTTTACGATTATCAAGTAAAAACCATAAGAAACGGCATTTACAAAAACCAGTATATTACCAAGGCTTGCATTTGTAGCGCTACCAATGGAACGGCCGTATAATATAAGAGATCCCGTTCCTATCAATCCTAAAATAATCCCCATCACCATACGTTTTCGCATACGCTCTTTCATGATAATGGCCGAAAGAACTAATACAATCATTGGGGTGGTCACCATAATCACAGATGCCGAGATAGGAGAAGTTAGGCTTAATCCTTTAAAAAAAGTAAGCATGTTAAAAGCGACACCAAAGAATGCTGCAGCAATAATACGCGGGAAATCGTTAAAGGCTATTTTTTCCTTTGGCATAAAAAGCCAGGACAGCCAGAATAGAAGCATAGCGCCACTTACCCGTAACAAAATAAAGCCATAAGCATCGATGTACTGTGGCATTACGTCCTTTGCAATGGTAAAGGTGACCCCGTAAATTACGGAAACAATCGTAGCGCCAAACAGCGCAATATTCCTTTTAGACATTAGCCAACGCTTTCATTACCTGAAGCATGTTTTGTTGGGTTCCACCCACGTAAACTGCATTATTAATAACAAAAACGGGTCTACTCAAAAAAGTATAATGCTCTAAGATGTATTTTTTATAATCCTCTTCAGTCAAGGATTTGTCTTTCAAATTCATCGACTTATACAACTGGGCTTTTTTGCTAAACAACGCTTCGTAACTTCCTGAAAGTTGGTACATTTCCTCTAGTTCGGCTGTTGTTAATGGGTCTTGTTTGATGTCACGAAACACAAGGTCATTTCCTTTTGGTAACGATTTTATAATTTTTCTACAAGTATCGCAGGAAGCGATGTAATATATTTTATTCATAATAAGATGCATTTTCTTTGTGCAAAGAAAATTCATTTGAGACGGAAAATGATTATTTTTATCAAAAATTTAGAAAAATGCAACAAACACTAGACGTTACCAGAACAAGTAGAAACATACTATCTCAAATGTTGGCGGGGTATACATTGGAACAATTGAATAAGATACCAGAAGGATACAACAATAACTTGATTTGGAATATTGCCCATGTCGTTGTCGTTCAACAGATGTTGGTTTACAAACTATCTGGAATACCTATGATGATTTCAGACGAAATGGTCGAGAAATATAAAAAAGGAAGCAAACCAGAACATATTGCAACTCAAGCCGAGGTCGATGAAATCAAAACATTACTTACGGAAACCATCAATCAAACGGAAACCGATTTAGAAAGTAAAATCTTTATTAATTATCAGGAATACCCAACATCTGCCGGGAATGTGCTAAAAAGCGCTTCAGATGCAATGGTTTTCAATAATTTTCACGAAGGGCTGCACATTGGAATTATAATGAGTATCCGTAAATTTATTTAAGAGGATTAGGGTCAGGAGCTAATCCCGCTTTCCATTACAACCTCTCATGCTCCACCCTTTTTTCTACGCTATAAAAGGAGCTTCCGCTGGTCGCTCTTTTCTACCAGAAAAAAACAGGGTGGAGTGCAAGAGGGTTTCCACTTCAATCGGGGCTAAAATTCACTACAAATCTAATAACTATTTAATCAACAAATAGTCATTGACTTCCTTATACGTCAACAATAATTCTTTTGTTCCATCAGCATAAGAGGCCACTTCATAGGGATTGTAAAATAAAAGCAATCCTTTATCGGTATAAAACAGGTTTTGAGGCAATTGAAAAGTATCGTCTTCAAATAGTAATCCCGTTTGATTAATAGATCCTTTTTCGGGGATTTTATATTTGTTTCTGAATTCCTTTTCGGCGAAAGCCCTAAAGATATTTCTATCCTTAAATAATTGATGTTGCAAAATTGTTTTCCCGGTATTAGGGTCAAACAGTAAAGAACGAATTCCCTGATAGCCATGAGCTCCGCCGGTATAGGTGTAGTGTTTAATTTCGATATTAATGATGTTCTCCGACACATATTTTACTTCGCCATCAATCTTCGCCTCCCAACCAAAGGAGTCTTTTGGGAAATCCTTTTGCAGTTGCTCGTACGAATCGATAAACGAACTGACTAATCCTTTGTAGTCTGTCGATGTATAGGGCTTTTCTCCAAAGTACACGATCTGTTTTAAAACAGAGAATACTTTTTTATTGATGCTGTCGGCGACTATTGGGACGTCTTTGGCAATAGGAATTCGCACACTGATATGAGGGCAATTATCTTTGCAGGCTAAACGCGTCTTTTTCTCAAAAGTCTGATCTTCAAAAACCAGTTCTTTTTCACAACGGGCAAAAAGAAAGAATACGGATGCAAAAAGGATGTAGTTTTTCATTTCAAAAAATTGTTAATTAAATACAAAGGTAGGAACTAGTGCCTTGTTCCAAATAATTTAATGGGTAAGTTTGTAAAACCTTTAAAATTGAAAATTAAAAGACATGAAATTCAATACTAAAACAATACACGGTGGGCAACATCATGATTCAAGTACAGGTGCAGTAATGCCACCGGTATATCAAACGACGACGTTTGCACAAACAAGCCCGGGGCAACCTATTGGGGATTATGAATACAGTAGAACTGCAAATCCTACTAGGTCGGCTTTAGAAAATGCTTTGGCGAGTTTAGAAAATGGCGCAAGAGGATTGGCTTTTTCATCTGGCTTAGCGGCAACAGATTGTTTGATGCGAGGATTGAAAGCAGGTGACGAGGTGATTGCTATGGATGATTTGTATGGAGGAACATATAGATTGTTTACAAAAATATATAAAGATTCAGGAATAGTATTCCACTTTGTAGATATGAATGATATGGAAAAATTCAAGTCATTGATTAATGAAAACACCAAATTAGTTTGGGTCGAAACACCAACGAATCCTATGATGAAACTGGTAGATATCGAAGCAATTGCTAAAATTACAAAAGAAAATAAAGTGATTTTTGCTGTTGATAATACTTTTGCAACACCGTATTTGCAAAATCCATTGGATTTAGGTGCAGATATCGTGATGCATTCGGCCACAAAATACCTTGCAGGACATTCTGATGTTATGGCAGGTGCTTTGATTATGAAAGAGGAACAACTAGGCAAACAAATGCATTTTCAACAATTTGCTACTGGAGCGATATTGGGGCCAATGGATAGTTTTTTAGTGCTGAGAGGAATAAAAACATTGCATTTAAGAATGCAAAGACACTGTGAAAATGGAGAAAAAATAGCTGAATTTTTGAACAATCATCCAAAAGTTAAAACCGTTTATTATCCAGGATTAAAAACTAATCCATTTCATGAGCTTGCCAAAAAGCAAATGCGTGGTTTTGGCGGAATGGTGTCTTTCAATTTCGTATCCGGTAAAAAAGAAGATGCAATTGATTTTCTTGAAAAAATAAAAATATTCACCTTAGCGGAATCTTTAGGAGGAGTAGAATCGCTGGCAAATTACTCAGTAATGATGGCCCACGCATCGATTCCGGAAGATAAAAGAAAGGAAATTGGGATTACTGATGATTTAGTTCGATTAAGCGTAGGTATTGAAGATGCAGATGATTTAATCGAAGACTTAAAACAAGCATTAGCATAATTAGGAATAGACTTCTTTATTTAGCGGTTTTATAGAGCATAAAAAAGTCCCAATTTGTTTGGGACTTTTTTTTTATTTTCAATCAGAAATTAGTCAGAAAGGTAGTAGATATAACCTACGTTAAGCCAGAGCAACCAATCATTTGTTTTATTTTCAGTATATATTTTTCTGTTAGGGTTAAGACCGTCAATCCAATCGGAATCAAAATATTGAAGTCGTAAATCAATCATTAAATCTTGTAGCGGACTTAGTTTGTATCTTGTTCCAATACTGCTTACTACAGAGAGTGTAGTTCCTTTTTCGCTAGAAAATCCGTAAGGCCGGCCAGCAGATGGGGTTAAGTATTTAGGAAATGTCGCTGCTGTTGTACCTAATATTCCAAGTGTTGAATTTGCTTTGGTGGTATAGCCACTAATTTGACCTCCAAAGCTAACAAATGGAGAAAAGCTACTGTAGCTTCTTTCAAAAGCATGGATGTTTTTTAAGTTATATTCTAATTGCATTCCAAAGTTTAAAAGTTGGGTAGAACCATACATGCCTTTTAGTTGTTGAACAGCAAGTGAGTTTGGGTCACCTTCAACATATTTTCCTTTATTTTCTAAATTGGACTTGCTGTAAGATATTTCTGTTCGCACTTTGAAATGCTCTTTGAAATAAGTGTCTTCACTAAAGGCTCTTTGGTTGTATGAGAAGTTTAAAAAGTGGACAATTCCAATTCCGAAACCAGAATTATTAAAGTTATTTGTAGAACTATTTCTTGCCCCATAGTCAGATCGTAACTCAACTGGACCAGCTATAATACCAATTTCATGCGCAAGACCATATTGTGATTGTGCATTTGCATTAAATGACAAGCCAAATAAAACAAATAAAAAGATAGCGAGGTGTTTGAGCATTTTTTTGTTGAAATTTCAAGTACTGACAAATATATAAAAAACATCATTCATCCATTTAAAATAAATTTTAAAATAAATAATTAAAAGCTGAAATGCTTAAGAAAAGCACAACGTTTTTCAATAAAGCACAACGTCAAATCCTAATTTTTTAAGGAATGATTGGTAAAAAGATAATTCGCCAAGATATAGTTAAATATTATTAAGAAATATTCTCAGAACTCGTATCTTTGTACGCACTAACGAAAACGTTTTCTTAAACGTTAATAATCTAAGAATCATGTCACAAAGTATTACTACTTTTATTGAAGAGGTTACTAAAAAAAACCCAAACGAGCCAGAATTTTTGCAGGCAGTTTTAGAAGTTGCTGAAACAGTAATTCCTTTCATTGAAGAAAATAAAAAATACCAAAACAAAATGCTTTTGGAAAGAATGGTTGAGTCTGACCGAATTATTATGTTTCGTGTAGCTTGGATTGATGATAAAGGAGCTACTCAAGTAAACAGAGGATATCGTATTCAAATGAACTCTGCTATCGGACCATATAAGGGAGGTCTTCGTTTTCACCCTTCTGTGAATTTAAGTATCTTGAAGTTCTTGGCTTTCGAACAAACTTTTAAAAACAGCTTAACTACATTGCCAATGGGTGGTGGAAAAGGTGGTGCTGATTTTGATCCAAAAGGAAAATCAGATAATGAAGTAATGCGTTTTTGCCAAAGTTTCATGACTGAATTGTCTAAACATATTGGAGCAAACACAGATGTACCTGCTGGGGATATCGGTGTTGGAGGAAGAGAAGTTGGATTTATGTTTGGTCAATATAAAAGACTAAGAAATGAATTTACAGGGGTTTTAACTGGTAAAGGAATTTCTTTCGGAGGTTCATTAATCAGACCTGAAGCTACAGGATACGGAGCAGTTTATTTTGCACAAAGTATGTTAGAAACTAAAGGAAATAGTTTTGCAGGTAAAACAGTTGTTGTTTCTGGTTCTGGAAACGTTGCGCAATATGCTACTGAAAAAGCAACTCAATTAGGTGGTAAAGTAGTAACTATGTCGGATTCGGCTGGATACATCTACGATGTTGACGGTATCGATGGAGAGAAACTAGCACACGTAATGGAGATTAAAAATGAATTGAGAGGAAGAATTAGTGATTATGTTACTAAATATCCAAACGCTAAGTATTTCGCAGGGAAACGTCCTTGGGAAGTAAAATGTGATATTGCATTACCTTGTGCGACTCAAAACGAATTGAACGAAGAGGAAGCTAAATCTTTAGTAGCTAACGGATGTATTTGTGTGGCTGAAGGAGCTAATATGCCTACAACACCAGAGGCTGTTTTAGTGTTTCAGAAGGCTAAATTGTTATTTGCTCCAGGAAAAGCATCTAATGCAGGAGGAGTTGCTACTTCAGGTTTAGAAATGTCTCAAAACTCGTTAAGATTGAGTTGGACTTCTGAGGAAGTAGATGAAAAATTAAAAGGAATTATGCTTGCTATTCACGCTTCATGTGTGAAATATGGTTCTGATAAAAATGGATATGTTGACTACGTAAAAGGAGCTAACATTGCTGGATTTGTAAAAGTAGCTGACGCTATGCTTGCTCAAGGAGTGGTATAAATCTTTTTTTAAATAAATTAAATGCCTTCTACCATCTCGATACTTCGGGATTGGGTAGAAGGCATTTTTTTTGATTCAAACAAAAACCGAATACTTTCGTTTGTGTTATATTTGTGAAGTATAAGTATCCTCTATAATGAAAAAAATATTTTTTAGCTTTCTGATTTTTCTACTGACACAAATAGGTTTTTCCCAAAACAATTTGTTGTGGCAAGGCTATTTTTCATACAATGAGATTAAGGATATTTCTGTCTCTCCCACCACAATTTATGCTGCCTCAGAAAACGCTTTGTTTTCTAAAAACACAATTGATAACCAAATCAAAACAACGAATACAGTCGATGGGCTTTCGGGCCAAACGATAAGTTCCATCTATTACAGTACTGTTTTTAACAAAACACTTGTTGGTTATGAAAACGGACTAATGATCGTGATTAATGAAGCTGATGGTACAATGCTGAATGTAGTTGATATTATTAGCAAACAGCTTCCTGCAAACATGAAAAAAGTGAATCATTTCATGGAGTTTGAGGGGATAGTCTATATTTCTTGTGATTTTGGTATTGTGCAATTTAATTTAAACAGTATGCTTTTTGGCGACACCTACTTCATTGGTGATGCTGGTGCAGAAATAAGTGTGAAGCAAACTGCCGTTAATAACGGGTTTATTTATGCTGCAACAAACAATGGCGTTCGTCGTGCTTCAATTTCAAGTAAAAACTTAAATGACTATAAGCAATGGGAATTAGTTACAGCCGGAAGTTGGTCTGGTATAGAAGCCTTTGGAACGGAACTAATTGCGGTTAGCAATTCAGGAGCGGTAAATAAATATGACGCAAGTACAAATTCTTTTATTGGATTAATGGTATTACCACAGCCTGCGGTGGACACTAGGGCTAATGATACGGATTTAATTATAACTACTGCTACTTCGATCTATGTATTTAACAAACAATTGAGTTTAACACGGCAGATAAACAACAATCAAATACCAGATTACAATCCTGTCTTTAGTTGTGCCACAAGTATTGAAGATGTGATTTACATTGGAACAAAAGAAAATGGTTTGCTAACCACAACAATCTCCACGGTTGCTTCTTTTGAAAATACAACACCTATGGGGCCTTCCAGAAATAATATATTTGCCTTTCAAACTACCTCAAGTTCCTTGTGGGCAGTCTATGGAGATTATGACGTCTCTTATAATCCATATGATTTAGATAGTTATGGAATCAGTAAGCTTAGCCAGGCAGGATGGCTAAATATCCCGTATAAAACTGTTTTAGGAGCTAAATCAATATGTAGAATAATTGTTAATCCCAATAAAGAGGATGAAGTATATGCCAGTTCGTTCTTCTCTGGATTATTAAAAATAGAAGCGGACGAACCTACTGTTTTATATGATCAAACTAATAGCGGACTAGAATCATTAACGTTTGCTGGGCTAAATTATTTTGATGTTAGAATAAATGGGGCAGCCTTTGATAAATCTGGAGATCTTTGGGTGACGAATAGCCGCGTGAAAAACGGATTAAAAGTTTTGAAAACTAATGGGCAATGGCAGAGTTTTTCGATGGACAATATATTAGATTCTAGTGAAGATAATAGTTTTGGTAGAATGGTCATTGATAAAAACGGTACAAAATGGATGACAACAAATAGAGATGGTGTCGTCGGTTTTAATGAAAGTGCGAACACATTCAAAAAAATCACAATCGGTACTGATACAGGAAATTTACCAGCTTCAGATGTTAGAGCTGTCGCTGTAGATAACAGAAACCAACTATGGATAGGGACTATAAAAGGGCTGCGAGTATTGTCAAATGTGGGGAATTTCCAAACAGCGGATCAACTAACGGCAAATCCTATAATTATTTTAGATGACAACCTTGCTCAGGAATTACTTTATGAGCAATTTATAACTGCTATTGCAGTGGATGGTGCAAATAATAAATGGATAGGTACTGCAGATTCCGGTTTGTTTATGGTGTCATCAAACGGTCAGGAAACGAAATATCATTTTACGATAAATAATTCTCCTTTGCCT
This sequence comes from Flavobacterium sp. DW-iso2, assembly GCF_058725285.1. Taxonomy (NCBI): domain Bacteria; kingdom Pseudomonadati; phylum Bacteroidota; class Flavobacteriia; order Flavobacteriales; family Flavobacteriaceae; genus Flavobacterium; species Flavobacterium sp. DW-iso2. Next base: position 200,718 of record NZ_JBZXDY010000003.1, read on the forward strand.
AGTAATATTATTAATGATATTGATATAAACAGTGCAACAGGAGAAGTTTTTATAGCGACAGCCAAAGGGTTAATTTCTTTCAAAGGCATTGCAACAAAAGCTAGTGAAGATTTAAATAATGCTTATGTATATCCAAATCCAGTGCGGCCTGAATATGATGGAACGGTGAAAATTGCTGGGTTAATCAATAAAGCGAATATAAAAATCACAGATATTGCCGGTAATTTAGTGTATGAAGCTATTTCAGAAGGTGGTACAATGGAATGGGATACTACTGCTTTTGGGAAATACAAGGTGGCTTCTGGGGTGTACATGATTTTTATATCGGCGCAAGACGGCGTGGAAACCAAAGTTAAAAAAGTAATGATTATTCGTTAAATTTCAAATTTCAATGCAGGTTAAAACAAAAGCAATAGTTCTTTCGTCGATAAAATTCCAGGAAAAAAGCTTGATTGTAAAATGCTTTACTCAATCGCATGGATTAAAGTCCTACTTCGTTCGGGATGCTTTTTCGGGGCGAAAATCGAACCAGAAGATCGCCTATTTCCAACCTTTAACTATCCTCGAAATAGAAGCGGTACATAAGAATAAGGGAACTCTGGAGACCTTTAAAGAAATAAAAATTAGCACGCCCTTTCAAACCATACACTCTGATATTTATAAAAGTACCATTGTGATGTTTATTTCTGAAGTTTTGCACCATTCGATCCATGAAGAAGAAAAAAACGAGTCGCTTTTTGATTTTTTAGAAGCGGCCTTGCTTTGGCTAGATAACCACGATGAAATGGCCAATTTTCATTTGATTTTAATGCTAGAAGCTACAAAATATTTGGGTTTTTATCCTGATGTCTCTGATATTGACATGCCTTTTTTCGAAATGACTGAAGGTGTTTTTAGTCCATTTCACGCCATTAGTTCTTTGACTGAGCACGAAACAAATTTGTTTAAAAAACTCATCGCTTTACGATTTGATACCGAGCAAAAAATCTTCCACGTCATTGAAAGACAGTTAGTGTTGAAAATCCTGATTAATTATTATATGCATCATCTTGATGGCTTCAAGAAACCAAAATCTCTGGAGGTTTTAAAAGAGGTTTTTTCTTAATAATAATATAAATTTTATATATATATTTGGGCGATCCTATTTCTTAAAAAAATAATTGTTTTCTCAATGATTAAAAAAGTAGAAATAGTACACTTATTCTAACTCCATATTACAAAAAAAATTATTTATGAAGAAAATTACACTTTCAATCCTTTTGGTCTTATTAGTTAGTTTTTCTGGTTTTTCCCAGAGAAACTATGATGAAATAATCACCACAGAATCTAATGTACAAGATTTAGTTCAAAACGAAATAACGGGTGTTATTGTTTTTAAAGAAGGAGGTACTATTAAAGGAGTAGACCCTGAGACAAAAAAAATAATCTGGACCTTGGGTAAAGATGATTTTGGAAAAACTACAGCGGCAGATATTTTGTCAGATCCAGATTTCGGAAGTTTATTCAAAGAAAAAAGTGATTTAACAAGTGTGGCTGGAAGTCCTTATGTTGAGGCTTATATTAATTCAAAGTTTTTGATCATTAATACAGATACAGGTAAAGTTGCTTACAATTCTTCAAAAGAATCTTTTTGGGTAACACAATCTGATTTTCTTCCTGAAACAGACGAATATTTACTTACGCTTAAAAGTGGAGGAGACATGGCTATTGCTTTAGTTGATTTGAAAACTGGAAAATTAAAGTGGAATACGGTTGTTGATAAGGCAAAATCGTTATTTAGTTTTTCTCTTTCTTTTAAGACCGCAAATAACACTAATATAGCTAGAGTGAATGGAGCTACAATTTACTATCTTTTATTTGGTAAGTTATATTCTTTTAATAGAGAAACTGGAAGTTTAAACTGGAAAGCAGAAGAGGAGTATACTAAGTTTTTTCCAACTCAAAATGATAAAAACATTGTGGTTGTAAACAGCAAAGGAATGTTGTCTTCAAAAGAATATTTAAATGTGTTAAGCACTGAAAATGGTAAAAGTATTTGGGAAGAATCTATAAAAACAAAAAAAGTTGTTTATTTAGAAGATTGGGGAACAAAGTTATTGATTGCACATTACGGTGGTTTTAACTTTTTTGATTTAAAGACAGGAGATAAAATTTGGAAAAAAGATGCAAGAGGGGATGGTTTAAAAAGAGTAATTGCTATTGAGCAAGACTTTTTATATGTTGCTGAAAATGAAATGATGCTTATTGACAAAGATGGTCAAAAGCTATGGAAAAAATTCATTGAGATTGCTGATGATAAAGAAGATCCTATTTTTTATCTAGGTAGAGTAGGTGAAAAAGTAATGTACCTAACAGGGACTTATGGTAACATGGTAGATTATAAAACAGGAGTAAAGTTATGGAAACGTAATATTAAATTTAACGACAAAAGACCTGTTTTACCTACATATGATGAAGCTACTAATTCTTACTTAGTATACAACGATGAAGAGCTTTATAAATTTGACCCAAGTATTGATGACAAACCGGAGCCTTTTGCAAAGGTAAATGTCAAAAATGAACAAGATTTAAACAGTATCGAAAATTTTCCTTGGGGAGTTGCAATTTCAGGACCTGTTGAAGTTATGGGAGTGGCTTTGGACGGAACTGTAAAATACCATAACCTTTACAAGCAGCCAGGAGAAACTGGAAGAAGACTTTTAAAAGGGGTTTCTATTGCAGGAAGTCAAATTGCCGCAGCAGCTTCGGCCATTTCGGCAGCTCAAGGTGGTGAAATTACCATGACTTATAGAGATTCAAATGGGAAGATGTCAACAGGAGTTTTGAGAGAAGAAAATAAAAGTAAGATGGCAACATCTGCAGGTCTTGCTGGAGCAGCAAATGCTATGAGTCTGGTAACTCAAAAGTTTAATTCTCGTTTTAATGCAATGAAACAAAATAGGGATTACGCTTATATTTTTGCTAAGGCAGAAACGGGTGAAAAAGTTCTGGTAAAAATCAGAAAATCAGATGGTGTTGAGGTAGATAAAATTATTTTTAAAAATAATAAACCGATCTACGAAATAGATCCTGCTACACAAAACATCTTTTATGTATTAGATAACTCTATCCAGATATTCAATAAAAAATAATTAATAATAACCCACAAAGCCATCAGAGTTCATTTTTTGATGGCTTTTTTTTATATTATGAAGAAAACTTTACTATTCTTACTTTTCTTTGGGCTTTCAATTACTCATGCACAAGAAAAAGTTAACTTTAAGAAAAAAAAATTTTACGTACCAGCAATTGCGTATTCACAATATCCATGTTTAGATAATGTGTTGACACAAACTACCATTTATCAAGTGGATAAGGAATTAAAAGGGGAAGAAATAAAATTCAAAAAGAAATTTTTTAATATTGACGGTTATCTAAAACAACCTGAAGGAAGGTTAAAAATATATGTAACTATTCCGCTTCCACAGTACAGCCGCACCCAAGCGGATAGTACTTATGATAAAGAAAATAAGCAATGGAAATACAGTGTTTATTCGAATTATCGGGTTAATATTAATGTACAAGTTAAATGCATTGATCAAATTATTTTTTCGCAGGATTTTGATAATTCTGAAATTGACAGGGTAAGCGGTAATTTTCAAAAATCGCAACTTACAAAAGCAATTGAAGATACGGATAGAACAATTAGGGAAAGCAATGTAGATGAAAATTTGGGCTTAGAGAGAGTTTTAGAAGCTTCTATGTATCGTATTCAATATCTTTTGAACTATAAATTGAGTTATAGTACAACAGAGTCGAAGGAGAAATTTGAATTTATGACCTCAAAAGAACATTCAGAATATGCAAAAATGCTTAGTTTTCAAAATGAAATCACCACTCAGTTAGAACAGATAACAGTTGAAAAAGGATTTGACGCAAAGTTACTAGCGCCTCATTTAGCGTATCTTGAAAGCTTAGTTGTTAAGTATCCGCAGTCTGAAGCAAATTCAAATATTAGATTTATTTTAACCAATAATTTGGCGTACGCTTATTTGCTTATAGAAAATAAAGAGAAGGCGATCTATTATGCTAATTTATTAATTCAAAATGATCAACAAACATCGAGAGGTACAGATATTATAGATCGTGTAAATAAAGCTAATTTTGTTGATAATATAGTAAGAACTCATACCAATCGTTTTGCTGAATTGAAGAAATTAGGATTTAAAATTCAAGAAGATAAAGAAGATGCAAGATTAGCTTTCTTTGAAAAAATAGAAAGACAAGATGTCGATTGGGAACAAGAAAAAATTACTAGGACTAAATATTTAGGGTTGATTAACGATCGAAGAAACAACATTCTTGATTCAATCGCTTTTCAGAATAATCCAGAGCTATTAGCTAAAATAATTATAGGTTTGGGAGGAAATGAAGCTATAAAAAACATTCGGAAAGTTCATTTACTTTCTAAATTAAATTTTGAAGAAAGCAATGTTCCTCAAACGGAAGAAAAATGGGCAACACCAACAAATTATCTTCTTCGAAAGAAAATGCCTGATAATTATTACGAAATAATAAACGGCCCAGAGGCTTGGAGCTATCAAGATAGAAGTGTGGGAGAAAAATGGGTAAAATTAAATAATTCCGATTACTGGGAAATTAGTAATAATCTAGATCCAATTAATTTGTTAACCTCTTTCCGATTTGATTTATGGAATAAGTTAGAATTACTGCCAGATGAAACTTCCGACGGAAGACTCTGTTATCATTTGAGCTATACGGAAAAAACGGTTAACGCCAAAAACAGAGTAATTCCAAAAACCGAATATCATTTTTTTATAGATAAAGAGAAATTCAACATTGTTTCATCAGAAAAAACAGAATTTGAAAACGGAAACAGAAATTCATTTGAAAGAAAAGTATATCAAGATTATCGAGAAATAACAGCTTTAAATAATGGTAAAATTCCGCATAGAATTCTCTATGAATTTGAAGATTATTATGGAGATACCTTTTATCAAGAAGATCGAGATAAAGTAGAAGTAAATCCTGTTTTTTCAAATAGAATATTTATGAAAGAAGTTTATGCAGGAGGTTTTAAATAAGTAAATGAGAAAGTCTTAATTGTAAAAATGCAATTAGGACTTTTTTATTTAAGGTTATTTTCATTGATGGGGTAAATTTTTTTTCAAAGGATATGCTTTTGTACATAAAGTAAAGTATATTTGTCTTTTAATCAAGTTTACTGTTCTTTAGGGAAAGCAAACTTTAACTAATTAACTTAATGGAATTCAAATCACAAGCACAAGAAGATATGGAAAAGATTGATAAAACTACTAACTATCTATTACCTAATAAATTTAAAATTGTTGGTTTGGTATTGTTTATCATTTCATTAATTTTAAACGGAATTATAGATTTCTCTTTTGAAACAATAGGTTTTAAAGATTTGCTTTTAAAAATAGCGAAAACAGGAGTGATTTTTGGCTTGCTTTTAATTTCAATTTCCAAAGAAAAAATTGAAGATGAGTTAATTATTAAACTGCGTATGCAATCCTATATTTATGCGTTTATAGTAGGAGTTTTATTTGCTATGATAATGCCCTTTATTAATTACAGCATTGTTTTTATTTTTTCGTCAGCACCAAAAATGGAAATGACTAGTGATTTTACGATTCTAGGTGTTTTATTATCGATTCAGATTCTTATTTTTAGGAAATTAAAAAAAGCCTACAATGAAGAATAGACTAAAAGTAGAACGCGCCATTTTAAATATTACTCAAGAGGAACTTGCGCAGAAAATAGGAGTGTCTAGGCAAACAATCAATTCAATTGAAACCAATCGTTTTGTACCATCGACAGTATTAGCGCTTAAACTATCAAAGTTATTTGGAAAATCGGTCAATGATTTCTTCGAATTAGAAGTAGAAGAAAAATAGAGATTCAAGCTTTAAATTTGTAGATAATTACTGAGATTACTCGTAATTTAAAAACTAAGATTTGTGAAAATTAGTGAAATTAGTGTACAATAATTCAAAATTCCTTACTTTCGCACGACGATTAAAGAAAAGGATAAAATGAGCACAAAATTTACTGAATACAAAGGACTTGACTTACCAACTGTAGCATCAGAAGTACTAGATTTTTGGAAGAAAGAAAACATATTTGAGAAAAGTGTAACTACACGTGAGGGGAATCCTCCTTTCGTATTTTTTGAAGGTCCGCCTTCGGCAAATGGATTACCGGGAATTCACCACGTAATGGCACGTGCGATCAAAGATATTTTTTGTAGATATAAAACACAAAAAGGATTCCAAGTAAAGCGTAAAGCCGGCTGGGATACTCACGGATTACCAGTGGAATTAGGTACCGAGAAAGAATTAGGGATTACAAAAGAAGATATTGGAAAGTCTATTTCTATCGAAGAATATAACGAGGCTTGTAAAAAAACCGTCATGCGTTATACTGATGTATGGAATGATTTGACTGAAAAGATGGGGTATTGGGTTGATATGGAAGATCCATATGTAACTTATAAGCCTAAGTACATGGAAACGGTTTGGTGGTTGCTTAAACAAATCTATAATAAAGATTTGATGTACAAAGGCTACACCATTCAGCCTTATTCTCCAAAAGCAGGAACAGGATTAAGTTCTCACGAAGTAAATCAGCCAGGTTCTTACCGTGATGTAACTGACACAACGGTTGTGGCGCAGTTCAAAGTTTTGGAATCTTCAAGAGAATTATTATGTTCGAAGTTTTATGATTACATCAGTTCAAAAAATTTACAACATTATAAATTATCAGTTTTAGATCTTGATGAGGTTTATTTCTTGGCTTGGACAACAACACCATGGACTTTACCATCAAATACAGCTTTGACTGTAGGTCCAAAAATTGAGTACGTTTTAGTAAAAACCTTCAATCAATATACGTTTTCATTAACCAATGTTGTTTTGGCTAAGAATTTAGTTGGAAAACAATTCGGGAAAGGATTTTATGAAAGTCAAGACCTTGCTGATTTTGAAAATTTCAAAGAAGGAGATAAAAAAATTCCATACCAAATCCTTGCAGAATGTAGAGGGGCTGATTTAGTTGGAATTCGTTACGAGCAATTGTTGCCATTCGCATTGCCATATCAAAACCCAGAAAATGCTTTTAGAGTGATTTCAGGAGATTTTGTTACCATCGAGGACGGAACAGGAATTGTACATACCGCACCAACCTTTGGTGCAGATGATGCAAAAGTAGCGAAAGAAGCAACGCCAGAAATTCCGCCATTGTTGGTTTTGGACGAAAGTGGAACTCCGGTGCCATTAGTAGATTTACAAGGAAAATTCACTTCACACATGGGCGAATATGCTGGTAAATATGTGAAAAACGAATATTATGAAGATGGTGAAGCGCCAGATCGTTCTATTGATGTCGAGCTTGCAATTCGTTTAAAAGAAGAAAATAAAGCATTTAAAGTAGAGAAATATGTCCACAGTTATCCGCATTGTTGGAGAACGGACAAACCAATTTTATACTATCCGCTTGACTCTTGGTTTATAAAAATCACTGAGGTAAGAGACAGAATGTTTGACTTGAACGAAACGATTAACTGGAAGCCTAAATCGACAGGAGAAGGACGTTTTGGAAACTGGATAAAAAATGCCAATGACTGGAATTTATCCCGTTCTAGGTTCTGGGGAATCCCATTGCCAATCTGGAGAACAGAAGACAAACAGGAAGAAATTCTAATAGGTTCAGTAGGAGAACTATATAACGAAATAGAAAAGTCAATCCAGGCCGGATTCCAAAAAGAGAACCCTTTCAAAGGATTCGAAATTGGAAACATGGATGAGAGCAATTATGATTTAATTGATTTGCATAAAAATGTAGTCGATGAAATCACCTTAGTTTCTGCTTCGGGAAAACCAATGACGCGCGAAGCGGATTTGATTGACGTTTGGTTTGATAGTGGATCTATGCCTTATGCACAATGGCATTATCCTTTTGAAAATAAAGATAAAATTGACGAGAATAAAGATTTCCCGGCTGATTTCATTGCTGAAGGTGTGGATCAAACCCGTGGATGGTTTTATACTTTACATGCAATCGCGACCTTGGTTTTTGATAAAGTAGCCTATAAAAATGTAGTTTCAAATGGATTAGTCTTAGATAAAAACGGACAGAAAATGTCTAAACGTTTAGGAAATGCAGCAGATCCTTTTGATACGTTAGCGGAGTATGGTCCGGATGCCACAAGATGGTACATGATATCGAATGCAAATCCTTGGGACAATTTAAAATTTGATCTTGAGGGAATCGCTGAGGTTCGCAGAAAATTCTTTGGAACCTTATACAATACGTATTCGTTCTTTAGTTTGTATGCTAACATCGACGGATTTAAATATGAGGAAGCTGAAATTCCGTTAAAGGAACGACCTGAAATTGATCAATGGATTATTTCAGAATTGAATACATTGATAAAAGATGTAGATAGTTTTTATGCCGATTATGAGCCTACAAAAGCAGCTCGTGCCATTTCTGATTTCGTTCAGGAAAATTTAAGTAACTGGTACGTTCGTTTGTGTAGAAGACGTTTCTGGAAAGGGGAATATGCACAGGATAAAATTGCAGCTTACCAAACGTTATATACCTGTTTATTGACAATAAGTAAATTAGGAGCGCCTATTGCGCCTTTCTTTATGGATAAGCTTTACAGAGACTTAACTTTAGCAACACAGTCAGAAAAATTTGACAGTGTACATTTGGCAGAGTTTCCAAAACACGTTGAAAACTTTGTTAATAAATTGTTAGAGAGTAAAATGCAGAAAGCACAGACGATCTCGTCATTGGTTTTATCACTTCGAAAAAAGGAAATGATTAAAGTACGTCAACCTTTGCAAAAGATAATGATTCCAGTGCTTGACGAGACGCAAAGGCTTGAAATTGAAGCAGTTTCCGACCTTATAAAAGCGGAGGTAAATGTGAAAGAAATCTTATTTTTAGATGATGCCTCTGGAGTTTTAGTGAAGCAAATTAAGCCAAATTTCAAGACACTAGGACCTCGTTTTGGAAAAGACATGGGTCTGATTGCTAAAGAGATACAAGGTTTTTCTGCTGAAAAAATCAATCAATTGGAGAGTAATGGAGCCTTAGAGCTTGTTATTGGAGGAAAAAGCATAACTTTAACAATAGAAGAGGTAGAGATTTCATCCCAAGATATTGAAGGATGGTTGGTTGCTAACTCTAACGGAATAACGGTCGCACTTGATATTGTTATTTCTCCGGAATTGAAGAAAGAAGGAATTGCAAGAGAGTTAGTCAACAGAATTCAAAATATCAGGAAGGATTCAGGATTTGAAGTGACGGATAAAATCAAAGTACATTTGCAAAAAAATGATACTCTGGAAGAGGCAGTAAAAGGGAATGTGGACTATATTAAATCAGAAACACTAACAGAAGAATTAGTTTTTGTAGATAATATGAATCATGGGATTGAAATAGAATTTGACGAGATAAAAACAAAAATAGTAATTACAAATAAATAGATTATGGTAGAGGCACCAACAAGATATTCTGACGCTGATTTGGCAGAGTTCAAAGAGATAATTCTAAATAAAATTCAAAAAGCACAGTTTGATTTAGATTTGATAAAGAGTGCTTACATGAATGATTTGAATAATGGAACTGATGACACATCGCCTACATTTAAAGCATTTGAAGAAGGTAGCGAATCTATGTCTAAAGAGGCAAACTCACAATTAGCGATCCGTCAGGAGAAGTTTATTCGGGATTTAAAAAACGCATTGTTCCGTGTAGAGAATAAAACATATGGAATATGTAGAGTTACTGGTAAGCTAATTAGTAAAGAGCGACTAAAAATTGTTCCTCATGCAACTATGAGTATAGAAGCCAAAAACTCGCAACGATAAGAAATTCCAAATTTTAATAGTAAAATTCCAAATTCCAATAATAACTTATAAAATTATTGGGATTTGGAATTTAATTTTTAGAATTTAACTACTTTTGCGCCACTTAAAATTTATAAAATGTCATTACGAAAAGCGTATCTACTTATCTTCATTATATTAATCGTTGATCAAGTTTCGAAAATATATGTCAAAACTAATTTTGTATTAGGGGAAGAAGTGGAAGTTTTTAGATGGTTCAAAATTCTATTCATTGAAAATGAAGGAATGGCATGGGGTACTGAAATCCCTGGGGCTTACGGGAAATTAATTTTAACATTATTTAGACTAGTTGCTGTTGGTGGAATAGGGTATTGGTTGTGGGATTCAATTGAAAAGAAACACAGTTCAAACTACTTGGTTGTAGCTATCGCACTAATACTTGCAGGAGCTTTTGGGAACATAATTGACTCCGTTTTTTATGGTGTAATTTTTGACGATAGTCATTCTCAATTGGCTACGTTGTTTTCAGAACAGCCTTATGGTACTTATTTTCACGGTAAAGTAGTCGATATGTTTTATTTTCCATTTTGGCATGGAACCTTGCCTAATTGGTTACCTCTGTGGGGCGGGAAAGATTTTACTTTCTTCAATGCCATCTTCAATGTGGCTGATATGGCTATTTCGACAGGTGTGGGGATCTTAATATTTTTCAATAAAAAAGCTTTTCATAAGAGTTAGATTTAAAAGCTCAGATAAAAAAAAACCAATTCAAATGCTGAATTGGTTTTTTTTTATCTTTTATTGTGCCCCGGTGCATAATATTTTGCGCTTTTATCACCATGGATTTTTTTGGCATGTCCTGGTGGAATCCTTTTTGCTTTGTAATTAGAGCGGTGTGTTGTTGTTCTAAAACTGCAACTTGATAATGATACAGTGAAGAGAATAACCAGAAGGGTCACGGCAAATTTTGAAGCTTTAATAACTTTCATAGATTTAAAATATTTTTTAGGCTGCGAAATTAGGTATTATAATTTAAACTTATAGCTGTTTTTTGGATTGATACAATAGTCCATCCGGATGTCGTCTTCATGAGTGTCCTTAATCGACTCTTCAGCCTCAAAAAACGAAAGTCCAATCTTAATAGTTTCTGGACTGCACTCCCCTAAAAACCGATCATAAAAACCTTTTCCATAACCCACGCGATGCCCTTGTTTGTCGTATGCCAATAACGGTATAAAAACAACTTCAATTTTATTCGAAGGAACTTCGATTCCGGCAATAGGCTCCGGAATATGATACTCGTTTTTCTTAATTTTTGTATTGTCTGTTAAAAGGAAATGAGTCATCTTTCTAGTTTTAAAATCAGCTTTAGAGATGATGATTTCTTTGTCTTTTCCAGAAAGCAAGTGCAGGATTAATTCTGTATCTACTTCTTTTTGTTCTGTAATGGGTAGAAAAACATGAAAGTAGGTCTTGTCCCAAATAGGCAGTGCAAGCAACTGATTAGCAATAAGCAAACTCATGGTTTCTATCGCATTGTCAGAAAGTTGGCCTCTTAAGGCTTTATACTTCGAGCGTAATTCCTTTTTTTGCATGGATGGTCTCTTTTAAATCTGCTATAAAAGTACTCAAATGATCTACTTCAACATGATCCATAATCACAATTTTATACCATTGATTATTATCGCCATGTTTTTGAGGAACTAAATCATATTTTTCTTCTAGTGCTTTTGTGATGTATTGAGCAGGGATGGTTACGATATTCATATACGGTTCTCTAAAATAAGAAACTTGTAATTCATCCAGTTTTTCGCATAACCATTCCGTTCGCATTTGCAAGATTCTAATTTTTTCGCACCATCCAAAATGGCCATAGGTGAATAATATCATCCAAACTGCTACGGCATTGGCTCCCGATCTGCTTCCGCAAAGAGTTAGATCCATTCCTTCAACATATTCGGCTTCTTTGGTCAGCACATTTTCAATCAATCCTTTTTTGCAAATAAAAACTCCTGTACCATAAGGCGCCTGAAGCATTTTATGGGCATCAATAGTAATGGAGCTGATTTTTGGATTATCAAAATTGATAACGCTGTTTTTATTGCTGAATGGATATACGAATCCGCCGTAAGCAGCATCAATATGCAGTTTGTACTTTAGCTGATGTTTTTCTAGAATTTGGGTATAGTCGTCTGGGTTGTCAACTGCGCCAAACATGGTGGTTCCCATATTTGAAACTATAATAAAATATTTCTTCCCTCTTCCTTTCGCATTGATAATGATGGTTTCTAATGCAAAAACATCAATAAGTCGTGTTTTAAAATCGACTGGAATTTTCAACCAATCTAACACTAGTAGATTGGCCGCTTTAGGAATCGAATAATGCGTATCTTCTGAAGCTATGATGGCAATTTCAGAAAGTTTTGCGTTTTGTTTGTGCATAAAAAAATTGCGATAGATCCAGATGGCTTGAATGTTTGCTTCCGTTCCGCCAGGTGCAATGTAACCGTCAAAAGAATTGGGTTGCGCTTTGAAAATATCTACGGCAAGAACATTTAGGACTTCCCGTTCCATTTCTTGAGTTCCTTTGAAGGCTTTCTCTGAAGTGCCAAGCGTATGACAGCCGATATGATTTGGGTTAGCCACATAAGTCTGTAATGTAGGAGCGTCCTTCAAGAAAGGCGCATCGCTATAGAATACTTTTCCGTCTAATTTAGAGGCAGGATATCCCAAGGAAGTATCCTTTGCAAAATTCACATTTTCATCTAACGCTTTTTGAATGCGTTCTTGTCTTTCTATTTGCGATAATTTTTTCCAGAATTGCATGCTTGTAATTTTTTCCCAAAACTACTGAGGCAACATGAATAAAAATATGATAATTGTTAGGTTTTCAAAGTCTTGCTGATGTGGTAAACAGCGTCACCCTGATAAACAATAGGAGAAAGGTTTGCATTGATTATGTAGCCATCATTAGGGGCGTTCACTTTTCGTTCAAACTCTCCAAAAGGATCCGTAATGATAGCGAGAAGAGTCCCTTTTTGGACATAACGACCAATACAGCCATTGTCGTGCAACAAGCCAGAACATTGTGCTCGTATCCAAGACGATTTTTCAATATAAATAGTTGGCGATTCGGGTTCCTCAATACTATGTTTTGGATCTAACATATCAAGATGAGTCAAAAGCCGTTTTACACCTTGTACGCCTGCATCTGAGACGGATTCGTCAATGTCAAGGGATTTTCCGCCTTCAAAAAGCAGCATTTGTACATTTAATTTATGTCCTGCGTTTCTGAAAGAACCAGCAATATTTTTAGAATATAAAGTAAACGGGGCGTTGAAGACATCGGCCAGAGTTTTTAATTCAGGATTGTTTGGGGCGATTCTAATTTGAGGGGCATTGAATCTGCTGGCACCTCCTGCATGAAAATCTACCGCGTAATCAACTAATGGCATAATTTCAGTGAGCATGTGATACGCGAAACGGCTGGCAAGAGAACCGCTTTTGCTTCCTGGAAAAACGCGATTTAAGTCCCTGCCATCAGGAAATTTTCTGCTTTTGTTAAGAAAGCCAAACATGTTAATTATGGGAATACAAATAATAGTCCCTATTTTTGGTTTGTTAATCTTCTTAGTGATCAGTTGACGTACAATTTCAACACCATTAATTTCATCACCGTGAATTCCCGCTGAAAAAAGGACAACAGGGCCGTCGATTTTAGAACGTCTAACTATTATTGGTATTTTAAGTTCTCCGGTGTTGTGCAGTTTAGCAATTTCCATGTCAATTGTTTTGCTTTCGCCTGGCAAAATAGATTCTCCTAAAATGATTATGGGTTTGCTGTTTTTCATGATGTTTTAAAAAATCAAAATTAGAGATTATTATTTGTAATTCGTAAATTTGGACTTAAATAGATAAATAACTCCAAAGTAATAAGAATGAGATCCATCTCGCCGAATCAAGATGTATCTTTGTGAAATAAAATTATAATGCAAAACCCAACTCTAGCACTTCAAATACAAACCTTACCTGATGGTCCCGGCGTATATCAATATTATGATAAGGATGGAAAAATCTTGTATGTTGGGAAAGCCAAGAATCTAAAAAAAAGAGTTTCTTCCTATTTCAATAAAATTCATGATACTGCCAAAACGAATGTATTGGTAAAAAAGATTGTAACCATAAAACACATCGTGGTTCCTACAGAAACAGATGCGCTACTGTTAGAAAATAATCTTATAAAAACGTTGCAACCGCGATATAATGTATTGCTTCGGGATGATAAAAGCTATCCGTGGTTGTGTATAAAAAAAGAACCTTTTGCTCGAATTTTTGCCACCAGAAGAATGGTAAAGGATGGTTCGGAATATTTTGGGCCTTACACGAGTTTTAAGACGGTGAATACAATCCTGGAGTTAATAAAAGAACTGTATCCACTACGGACGTGTAACTATGATCTAAGCAAATCAAATATTGAAAGCGGCAAATTTAAGGTTTGCCTCGAATACCATATTGGTAATTGTAAAGGGCCTTGCGAGGGATATGAATCTTTAGAAAATTATCAAAAGCAGGTGGATGCCATTCGAGAAATACTGAAAGGAAATTTTAAAGAAAGCATGAAAGACTTCAAAAGAGTCATGATGGAATTAGCCCAAGATATGCATTTTGAAGAAGCGCAGAAGATAAAGGAGAAAATTGAAGTGCTTGAGAATTATCAGTCTCGCTCCACTATCGTAAATCCAAAGATTACTAATATTGATGTCTTTTCAATCGTTTCTGACGAAAGTGCCGCTTATGTGAATTTTTTACAAATTTCACACGGTTCGATCATTCGCTCGCATACTATGGAAATCAAGAAAAAACTAGAGGAAACGGATGCGGAATTATTAGAATTGGCTATAATAGAACTCCGAGAGCGTTTCCAATTATTATCTCGGGAAGTTATTGTCCCGTTTCCGGTAGATTTGGGGGAAAATTTAAAAGTAACAGTTCCGCAATTAGGAGATAAAAAACAAATTTTGGATCTTTCTGTTCGAAATGCGAAGTTTTACAGAATCGAACAATTGAAACAATTGCAAATTGTAGATCCAGATAGGCATACCAATAGAATTATGGCGCAGATGAAAAAAGATTTGCGACTGTCATTTGAACCAAGACACATTGAATGTTTTGATAACTCCAATATTCAAGGGACTAATCCAGTTGCTGCTTGCGTAGTTTTTAAGGATGGTAAACCAAGTAAGAAAGACTATCGTCATTTTAATATAAAAACTGTTGTAGGGCCTGATGATTTTGCGTCAATGACCGAAGTAGTATATCGTAGGTATAAAAGGCTATTGGATGAAAACCAGTCTTTGCCACAGTTGATAATTATTGATGGGGGAAAAGGACAACTATCTGCGGCGCTAAAAAGCATTGATGATTTAGGGTTGAGAGGAAAAATAGCAATAATTGGTATAGCCAAGAGGTTGGAGGAATTATTTTATCCAGGAGATTCAGTTCCTTTATATTTAGATAAAAAATCAGAAACCTTGAAAGTAATTCAGCAATTGCGAAATGAAGCGCATCGATTTGGAATTACCCATCATAGAGATCAAAGGAGTAAAGCGGCACTAAATTCTTCGATAGAATCCATTCCTGGAATTGGCGAAAAAACCATGTTGTCTTTAATACAGCATTTTAAAAGTGTTAAAAGATTGAAATTAGCAACCGAAAAAGAAATTTCTGACGTTATAGGTGTTTCAAAAGCCAAAAAAATTGTCGACTTTTACAAGATGGTAACGGAATGACGTTAAGCTAAATATTAATTAAATAAACAGGAATACCATTAAAAAACCCATGCTTTTTATGAAAAAACAACTCCTTTTACTTTTTGTTTTATTTAGTTGTTTGAGCTTGTTTTCACAAGAGCAGAACAGACCAAAAGTAGGCTTGGTTTTAAGTGGCGGTGGGGCCAAAGGGTTTGCGCATATAGGGGTTTTGAAAGTGCTGGAAGAAGCAGGGTTAAAAATCGATTATATTGGCGGTACCAGTATGGGTTCGGTTGTTGGCGGTCTCTATGCTTCAGGATATACCGCAGCTCAAATTGACTCAATATTTCAAGCAACCAATTTTGATGAATTGATAAATGATTTCATTCCAAGATCTTCTAAAAACTTTTACGAGAAAAAAAACGATGAATTGTACGCACTTGTGCTACCATTTAATAAATTTAAAATAGGAATACCAGAGGCACTTTCGAAAGGAATGTATAATTTTAATTTATTAAGTAGGATAACAAGGCACGTAAGGCATGTAAGGGACTTTAATAATTTGCCAATTCCGTTTTTATGCATCGCTACTGATATTGAAACAGGGAAAGAAGTTTTGTTAAATAAAGGGAATCTGGCGCAGGCAATGATCGCCAGCTCCGCATTTCCGTCCTTATTTTCTCCAGTAGAAATAGATGGGAAGCTCCTCGTAGATGGAGGAGTGACTAATAATTACCCTATTGATGAAGTAAGGAAATTGGGTGCAGATATAATCATCGGTGTGGACGTGCAAGATGATTTAAGAGACCGAAATTCGCTCAAAGACGCTACTAAAATTTTGGTTCAAATTACAAATCTTCATTCGATAGAAAAAATGAAGGAAAGTATAACTAAAACGGATATTTATATTAAACCCGACATTACGGATTATGGAGTTATATCATTTGATAAAGGGAAAGAGATTATTATAAAAGGAGAGGAAGCCACATTTGCAGTGTATGAAAAAATAGAAGCATTAGTAGGGGATTTAAATAAGTATCAAAAACCCAAATTAAGAATTTCAACAGATAGTTTGCAAATAGCAAATATAAATTGTGATGAATTAGATAATTATACCAATGACTATGTGATTGGGAAATTAAGATTTAAACCCAGAACTAAAATTTCATACAAGCAGTTAGAAGCAGGGATGAATAATATTAATGCGACAGAAAATTTCAGGGCCATTAATTATACGCTGGAGCCAAACCGTCAAGACGACGATTTGAATCTTATGTTGAAAGAAAATAAAACAAAATCCTATTTAAAATTCGGCTTGCATTATGACGGTTTGTTTAAGAGTGCTATCTTGGTTAACTTAACCCGTAAAAAAACATTGTTTAAAAATGATGTTGCATCGCTAGATATTGCACTTGGGGACAACTTCAGATATAATTTTGGCTATTATATCGAAAACGGGTACAATCTTAGTTTTGGATTTAAATCTTATTTCAATCAATTCAATAAAAATATAAACAGGGCAATAAGTAATTTAGACTTTGAAACTTTGGGTGTCAATTCAATTAATGTGGATTTTTCCGATGTGACAAATCAGGTTTATTTTCAATCTTTATTTGTTCAAAAATTTCTTATTGGAGGAGGTTTAGAATATAAATTTCTAAAAATTAATTCTGGGACATTGGCCAATAGCAATCCTATAATCGATAAAAGTAGTTATGTAAGTCTTTTTGGTTATTTGAATTACGATTCTTTTGATAACAAGTTTTTTCCTAAAAAAGGATGGTATTTTTCTGGAGATATACAATCTTTTTTAGTTTCATCTGACTATACAAATACGTTTAACCAGTTTTCAATTGCAAAAACTGATTTTGGATTTGCTACAAAAATCTTTAGAAATGCTACAGTTAAAATTCAAACAGAAGCCGGTTTTTCATTTGGAAATGAAAGTGTTACCTTTTTCAATTTTGTTTTGGGAGGGTACGGCTACAATCAAGTCAATAATTTCAGGCATTTTTATGGTTATGATTTTTTAAGTTTAGCAGCGAATAGCTATATCAAGTCGACAGCGACCATCGACTATGAGTTTTATAAAAAAAATCATTTGAATTTTTCTGCAAATTTCGCGAACTTGGGAGATAGAATGTTTGAATCTGTTGGATGGGTTTCGCTACCTAAATATTCAGGTTATGCTTTCGGATATGGTTTGGAAACCATCATCGGTCCTGTAGAAATTAAACACAGCTGGTCTCCAGAAACCAAAAAAGGATACACGTGGTTTAGTATTGGATTTTTATTTTAAATTTAATGTATATCAATAAAAATTCCGATATTTGTTACAATGAAAACAAAATGGCTAGGTTTATTAGATTATCTGCAATTCCTCATCAAGAGAAATCCTGAGTAAGAAGTACTTTAGATAATGAGGTCAATTAGGAATTAGATAATGTATTTAAATTGTCTCGTTGGATTTTATTAATTGAGAAAATGGTCTTAATGTGTCATTATCTAAATCTGTACTATCGTTATAGTTAGGAAAGAGGTTTCGTTTTCTAATTATTTCATTTTCTAATCTTCTAATTTTAATTAATCATGCCATTATATCATAAATTGGGGACTTTCCCTCAAAAAAGACACACGCAATTTGAAAAACCTGAAGGCGGTTTTTATTACGAACAACTATTTGGAACAGAGGGTTTTCATGGAAATTCTGCCTTGTTGTATCACGTTCACCGACCTACACAAGTAAAAGAAATTATTAAGTCCTATTCTGTCGAGCCTAAAATTGCCATTGGTAAAAACATTAAATCTTTATTGTTAAAAGGATTTGATCTAAAAGCCGAAGATGATTTTTTAGATAGTCGTAAAGCGTTGCTTGTCAATAAAGATTGCACGATAGGGTTAGCAGCACCCAAGAAATCATTGCGGGAGTATTTTTATAAAAATGCCGATGCTGATGAAATGATTTTCATTCACAAAGGGAAAGGGAAATTGCGCACCATGATGGGAAATATACCATTTGAGTACGGAGATTACCTGATCATTCCCAGAGGGATTATCTATCAAATTGATTTTGAAACATCAATAAATCGTTTGTTGTATGTCGAATCTTTTGCCCCAATTTATACGCCAAAACGTTATAAGAACGAATCAGGTCAGCATCTAGAACACTCTCCATTTTGTGAACGCGATTTTATTTTGCCAAATGAACTGGAAACTCACGATGAAAAAGGAGACTTTCTTATCAAAATAAAAAAAGAAGGAACGATGCATGAAGTTGTTTATGCCACGCATCCTTTTGACGTAGTGGGTTGGGATGGCTACAATTTTCCGTACGGATTCAGCATTCATAATTTCGAACCAATAACAGGACGCGTTCATCAACCGCCACCGGTACACCAAACATTTGAAACATCCACTTTTGTGATCTGTTCATTTGTACCAAGGTTGTACGATTACCATCCAAAAGCAATTCCTGCTCCTTATAATCACAGTAATGTGGATAGCGATGAGGTATTGTATTACGTCGATGGTGATTTTATGAGTAGAAATAATATCGAGCAAGGACATATTACATTACACCCAAAAGGAATTCCACACGGCCCGGCACCTGGAGCAATGGAAAGAAGCATTGGTCATAAGGAAACACATGAGTTGGCTGTAATGGTGGATACTTTTAGAACGCTTATGGTAACAGAAGAAGCAATGGGAATCGATGATGGTGAGTATTACAAGTCGTGGGTAGAATAGTCATTGCGAGGAACGACGCAATCTCACTTGCTATATTTTAAATTTAATTAGAAGCAATTTCCTGCTGTGCGCTATATCTTTATTTTTTTAAAGAAAAAACATAAAGGATGTCGCTTCCATCAGGGCTAGGCTTAAGAACAATAAACACCATTTTCGGTCATAAAAAAACCGAAAGACAAAAAATAAACATCATGGCAAAAGAAGTAAAATCAGTAGAATACGGATTAGAGAAAATATTTGAAGGAGCACAAGATTTCCTTCCTTTATTAGGGACCGATTATGTAGAATTCTATGTAGGAAACGCAAAACAATCAGCACATTATTATAAAACGGCTTTTGGATACCAGTCATTAGCTTATGCAGGCTTAGAGACAGGAGTGAGAGACAGAACCTCTTATGTGTTGAAACAAGATAAGATACGTATTGTTCTTACGACACCCTTAACTCAGGATTCTCCTATACATGAACATTTGAGAAAACATGGCGATGGAGTGAAAGTAGCAGCTCTTTGGGTAGAAGACGCAACTAGTGCTTACGAAGAAACAATGAAGCGTGGTGCTCGTTCTTTTATGGAGCCTACAGTTGAAAAAGATGAGCATGGAGAAGTGGTGCGTTCTGGGATTTATACCTACGGAGAAACCGTGCATATTTTTGTGGAACGTAAAAATTACAAAGGTGTTTTCTTACCTGGATATAAAGAATGGAAATCAGATTATAATCCGGAACCAACCGGGTTAAAATACATTGACCATATGGTAGGGAATGTTGGTTGGAATGAAATGAATACCTGGGTCAAGTTCTACGAAGAGGTAATGGGATTTGTAAATTTCCTTTCTTTTGATGACAAACAAATTAATACAGAATACTCAGCCTTGATGAGTAAGGTAATGTCTAATGGAAATGGACGTATTAAGTTTCCAATTAACGAACCTGCAGAAGGAAAGAAAAAATCACAAATCGAGGAATACCTTGATTTTTATGGTGGACCAGGAATACAGCACATAGCTATCGCAACTGATGATATCATTAAAACGGTGAGTGAGTTAAAGGCTAGAGGTGTAGAATTTTTATCTGCCCCTCCTCATACGTATTATCAGGCCATCCCAGAACGATTGGGAGACCACATGAAAATGATGAAAGAGGATTTAAATGAAATAGAGAAGCTAGCCATTATGGTAGATGCAGATGAAGAAGGGTATTTATTGCAAATCTTTACAAAACCAGTACAAGATAGACCGACTTTATTTTTCGAAATTATTCAAAGAATGGGTGCTAAAGGTTTTGGAGCGGGTAACTTTAAAGCTTTATTTGAGTCTATAGAGCGAGAGCAAGCATTGCGAGGAACACTGTAAAAACACGTTTTTTTTGCATTATGTTAAAAAATAACTATCAAATTAGATAAGATTTTGCGAATGATATGTTAAACTTTGTTTTTTGATAAAAAATGTAGTTTTGTTGCGTACCTTTGCACTCGCAAAATGGAAGGGGTGGTTTCCTTCCTTATTGATATAAATTTCATAATTTATAGTTTTTTGGTTAGTTAATAGCATAAAAACTCAGTCATTATTTGACTGAGTTTTTTTGTTTTAATATATTTGGAACAGAATTTGCAACTGGAGTCAATAAACAGACAAAGTACGTTATGAAAAAATTTATACTATTCTTATTATTGATATTAACAGTAAGTTTCGATTCTCCTCAAGAAGATGCTTACGATGTGGGTGAATGGTTTAAATTCCGAATCCATTATGGTTTTGTAAATGCAGGATATGCAACGCTAGAAGTCAAGGACGCAGTGATAAACAATAAGAAAACGTTCCATGTTATTGGTAAAGGTTATACAACAGGGATGTCCCGCTTTTTTTTTAAAGTGGACGACTTGTATGAAAGCTATATCGATAAGGAATCCGGTAATCCGCTTCAGTATGTAAGGAAGATTAATGAAGGAGGATACATTAAAAGTCAAGAAGGGTTTTTTAATCAATCAGCTAATAATGTTTTGGTAAAAGATTATAAAAATAGGAACGAAAAAACTTTTGTTACTCCAAAAAATACTCAAGACATTTTATCGGCGTTCTACTATTTAAGAAATTACCCTAATATTGATAAAATCAACCCTGGGGAGTCGGTTATCATCAATATGTTTATTGATGATGAAACCACAAAATTTAAGTTAAAATTTGCAGGTCGTGAAGATATTACAACTAAATTTGGCGTGGTGTCATCCATGGTCTTTAAACCTATGGTGCAATCAGGTCGTGTTTTTAAAGAACAAGAGAGCCTAACGGTCTGGATTTCAGACGATAATAATAGATTGCCTATTCGAATAAAAGCAGACTTAGCCGTGGGATCCATAAAAGCAGACTTAGACGCATTTAAAGGACTAAACAATCCATTTAAAATAAAAAGATAATGAACATTAGTGAGAATGCAGAAGCTATTTTAAACAAAATTGAGCAAAAATATGCATCCATCGACCAAAAAACAGAAACGCACTTAGAAGGATTGCTTTGGTCTAAACCCATTACCTATTGGGACTATATCCAGACCGATGCCTTATTAAATATACAAACGCAAAGGACAACGCTTCCAGATGAAATGGTTTTTATCATGTATCATCAAGTGAATGAATTGATCTTTAAGATGATTCTTTGGGAGATGAATCAAATTTCCTATTGTCAAAATATTAAAACTGAATTTTTCGCAGAAAGATTAATGAGAATCAGTCGTTATTTTGATATGCTTACTACTTCTTTCAGTATTATGGAAAATGGTATGGAAGTAGAACAATATATGAAGTTTAGAAATACTTTAACTCCAGCGAGTGGTTTTCAAAGCGCTCAGTATCGATTAATTGAATTTTCTTCTACAGATTTGATTAATCTTATCGACAATAGGTACAGAGGTTCTATCGATCGAAATACGCCTTATGAACATGCTTTTGAACATTTATATTGGCAAGCAGCGGGTAAAGACTATGCGACCGGTAAGAAGTCCTACCTGTTAGAAGAATTTGAAAAAAAATATAAAAAAACATTCTTGGACCACATGGAGGAGTATAACTCCATTAATATCTGGCAGAAGTTCAAACAACTTCCAGATAGTGACCAGAAAAATCCTGAGTTGATACAAGCAATGCGTCATTTTGACCATACTGTCAATATTACTTGGGTTATGCAGCATTTGAATGTGGCCATTAAATACATTGACCAAAGTGGGAAAGGTACTGGAGAGGCAACGGGAGGAAGTGATTGGAAAAAATACATGCACCCCAAATACCAGCGGAGGATATTTTTTCCAGAGTTATGGAGCGCTGATGAATTGGCGAACTGGGGTGTAGAAATTTAAGTTGAATTAAAAAAGAAAATACGGTTTGAAGCAAGTAGTAATAATTTTTATAGTATTAGTATCAATACTATCCTGCAATAAATCCAATAATAAACTAGAAGTAAAGACTAAAGTTAAAACCGTTAAACCGCTAGCAGAGAATTCTGATTTTGGATTTAATTATTCTGAATTTAATGTCGTTCAGGATACTATTAAAAGTGGAGATAATTTTGGTACAATAATAAGTAAACAAAACATCGGTGACCGTAAAGTATTTGATATTGTAAACAGTGTGAGAGATACTTTTAATGTTCGCTATATTAGACCTAACCGGGCTTACACGATGCTTAGGTCAAAAGATAAAACAAATAAACTACAGGTTTTTGTATATCAACCGGATGCTTTGAGTTATTATGTGTTTGATTTTAGGGATACTACGGTGGTGGCTTACAAGAAAACGAGACCCATCACAATCAGAAGACGAACTATAGGAGGAGTATTAAAAGGGTCATTGTCTGAAACTTTAGGAAATTCTGGAGTAGAGGCTGCTCTAGCAAATAGAATCACAAAAATATATTCATGGTCTATTGACTTTTTTAAATTGAAGAAAGGGGACCGGTTCGCGCTTACTTTTACAGAAAGGTTTATAAATGATTCTGTTTACAATGGTGTAGAAAATCTAGAAGCTTCTTTTTTCGAATACAAAGGCAAAATTATTTATGCGTTCCCTTACGCTCAAAATGGCGCCTCTGGGAAAGTAGGATATTATGATGAGGAAGGAAAAACCTTAAAGAATTTCTTTCTTAAAACCCCCATTAAATTCAGCAGATTGACGTCACGGTTTTCAATGAATAGATATCATCCGGTACAACACAGATGGAAAGCACATAAAGGAACCGATTATGCTGCCCCAACAGGAACGCCAATTACGACTACTGCCTCAGGGACAGTTGAAAGAACAGGGTATACTGCAGGAAATGGTAACTATGTAAAGGTGAAACACAATGGTACATATTCTACTCAATACTTACATATGTCAAAAATTTTGGTTCGACGTGGCCAACATGTAAATCAAGGAGATGTCATTGGTCGAGTAGGAAGTACAGGTTTAGCGACAGGGCCACATGTTTGTTATCGTTTTTGGAAAAATGGAAAGCAAGTTGATGCTCTAAAGTTAAAGCTGCCAGGAGGAGAACCGATGAATAGTGCAAATAAAGCTCGTTATTTAAAGATAATTGCACCATTGAAATTTGAGTTAGACAGTATTGGGAATTTATAGGTCAAAAGGTTTTTTTTTGATTTAGTTTATAGAAGGTTAATTTATTAGGGAGCACAATTATTTACTGTAAATAATTGTGCTCCCTTCTTGTTAGCGTAATGATATCTTTCTGATTTTTGTTAAATTGTGATATAAATTAAAAGCACTAATCAATTAAAACTAATTTCAGTATTTTTGTCAAAACAGCATTAATACTTGAACTAAAAAAAATGGCTTTAGACACAATAAACCCTACACAGACAGAATCTTGGAAAAAACTGCAAAGTCACTTTGGCGAAATGCAAAACGCTACCATGCAGGAGATGTTTCAAATGGACGATACTCGAACAGCAAAGTTTAACTTGAAATGGAATGATTTTCTACTTGATTACTCGAAAAACATTATAAATCAAGATACTATGGACCTCTTATTGGAATTGGCTAATGAAGTAGGTTTAAAAAAGGCAATTTTAGATTATTTTGAAGGAGAGATCATTAATCAAACCGAAAACAGAGCAGTACTACATACTGCCTTAAGAGCAAAAGAATCTGCGGTTATAAATGTAAATGGACAAAATGTAGTTCCCGAAATTTATGATGTAAAAAGAAAGATTAAAGCTTTTTCGAATGAAATAATAGCAGGAGAAAGAACGGGATATACAGGAAAACCTTTTACTGATATTGTAAATATTGGTATTGGAGGTTCTGATTTAGGCCCAGCAATGGTAGTTGAGGCATTGCAGTTTTATAAAAATCAGTTGAATGTTCATTTTGTTTCTAATATAGATGGAGATCATGTAAATGAAATTATAAAAAAGCTAAATCCAGAAACAATTCTTTTTGTTGTTGTATCTAAAACATTTACTACACAAGAGACATTAACAAATTCTGAAACGATAAAAAGATGGTTTTTATCTCAAGAGTTTGGAACAACGCAAGAGGATATAGCCAAACATTTTGTGGCTGTTTCCACCAATATTCAAAAAGTGACTGACTTTGGAATAAATCCAGACCATGTTTTCCCTATGTGGGATTGGGTTGGTGGGCGTTTTTCATTATGGAGCGCCGTGGGATTAACCATCAGTTTGGCGGTAGGTTTTGATAATTTTGATGAGTTGTTAAGTGGTGCAAATGAAATGGACGACCATTTTGAAAGTGCCGACTTTGATCAAAATATGCCAGTTGTTCTTGCTTTATTGAGCATCTGGTATAATAATTTCTTTGGAGCTGAAAGCGAAGCTTTGATTCCTTATACACAATACCTTCAAAAATTAGCTCCTTATTTACAACAGGGTACCATGGAAAGTAATGGTAAAAGTGTGGGTAGAGATGGGAATCCCGTTAATTATGAGACAGGAACTATTATTTGGGGAGAACCAGGAACTAATGCACAACATGCTTTTTTTCAACTAATTCATCAGGGAACGAAGTTAATCCCTTCTGATTTTATTGGTTTTGTAAAGCCGTTGTATGGCGATCAAGATCATCATGATAAACTGATGTCTAACTATTTTGCACAAACGGAAGCGTTAATGCATGGAAAAACAGTAGAAAAGGTACAGTCTGAATTTGATGCCCAAGGACTTGATGCTGAGAGAGCAAAGTTTTTATTGCCTTTTAAAGTTTTTGCAGGTAATAAGCCTACGAATACGATTTTAATAGAAAAATTAACTCCTAAATCATTAGGGTCGTTGATTGCACTATACGAACATAAAATCTTTGTGCAAGGAGTAATTTGGAATATTTTTAGTTTTGACCAATGGGGAGTGGAGCTAGGAAAACAATTAGCTAATTCCATTCTGGACGAACTTAATTCGAAAGAAATAAAAAAGCATGACTGTTCAACTGCGTTCCTATTGGATTATTACTTGAAGAATAAATAGAATTGAGAGATTAAAGAAACGATTCTGAGGGTTGTTTCTGTGAGTTTTTCATTGAAACCGATATTATTTAAAGCCCTTGTTTTTTTTAAAATAAGGGCTTTTTATTTGTAACGTCCTAGTTAGAAGCTGTTAATTAGATGGTGTTCTTGCAGTTTTGTTTGACTATAATCGTAAAGCATTAAAAACATGACTTTTTTATGCAGATGGATAGCGACGCTCAATGGTAAATGAATTGGTAAATCCATCGTTATTAATTTTTACTGTAGAAGAACATGGAAATTTGATTTGAAATACAGTTCTTAAGAATAGGTTATTTAAAATAGTACAATGATGTTTATTTTGCACCTTTTTTTGAGAAATAAGCCCTTTTTTAGTACAGTAAGAAGATGTGATTTTAGTTAAAAATTCGGCCTTTAGCATTTTTCAAGCATTTGTATTTTTTTTGCATTAAATAATAGATATTAACAATTAATCATGTTAAAGTGTATTAATTTGTTTTTTTTTAAGGAAAAAATATTAATTTAATAAATTCGCTTAATTCGAATAAATTACTTTCTTAACATTGTCTTAACTCTTTTAGTTAAAATTGTTATAATTTTGCTCAAAATAATAAATAACAAAAAATGAAGACAATGAAAAATTGGTTATTCTCTGGAGTACTGTTTTTAATGGTTACTAGTGCATTTTCTCAAGGGAAAGTTACGGGAACGATTACTGATGGACAAGGCTCATTACCTGGTGCAAATGTTGCTATCAAAGGAAGTAAAGTCGGCGTTTCTGCAGATTTTGATGGTAAATTCTCAATTAATACAACGGTTGATGCTGGAGAATTGGTTATTTCTTTTATCGGTTTCGAACCTAAAACAGTCAAATTTTCAGTGGCAACTGGTGTTACTAAAGATTTAGGAACTATCGTTTTAACTTCAAATTCTAATGAATTGGAAGAAATTGTAGTAACAACTAGCATTATGGATTTCGCTAAAGATAGAAAAACACCTGTTGCTGTTTCTACGATTAAAGCGTCTGAAATTCAGGAAAAATTAGGTTCTCAGGAATTTCCTGAAATATTAGCGAACACTCCTTCAGTGTATGTAACAAAACAAGGTGGTGGTTTTGGGGATGCAAGAATTAATATTCGTGGTTTTGATCAAAGAAATGTTGCTGTAATGATTAACGGTGTGCCTGTTAATGATATGGAGACAGGATCGGTATATTGGAGTAATTGGGCAGGTCTTTCTGATGTAACTTCTGCAATGCAAGTACAAAGAGGTTTAGGGTCTTCTAAACTAGCTATTTCATCAGTTGGGGGTACAATAAATGTAATTACTAGAACTTCTGAAATGAAAGAAGGTGGTAATGTTTCTACAACAACTGGTAATGATGATTATTTGAAGGTTCAAGGATCGTATTCTACGGGATTAATGAAAAACGGTTTTTCTGCTTCGGTATTGTTAAGTTCGACTACTGGAAGTGGTTATGTAGACGGAACAAAATTTGAGGGGAAAAATTATTTTATTGCATTTGGTTACAAGCCAAATGAGAAACATGATTTCCAGTTTACTTTTACAGGTGCGCCGCAATGGCATCACCAAAGAAGCTTCGCTAACCCATTGTCGGAATATCTTAAATATGGTTCAAATGGAGAGCCAAATACTAAGTATAATTCTGGGTGGGGATATAAAAATGGTGAAGAGTACTCATTCGCAAGAAACTTTTACCATAAACCGGTAGCTTCAATTAATTGGGATTTTAAAATTAGTGATAAAACAACTTTGACATCAGTAGTTTATGGTTCTTGGGGACGTGGTGGAGGAACTGGAAATATCGGTAAAAGCCCATATTCTTCAGCTTACAAAACGGCCGATGGATTACTTCCTATTGATGAATTTGTTAAATACAATACAGGTCAGCCAAATACTATAGGTGCTCCATTAAGTCCAAATACTGATGGTGATTATATTGCAAACAGTAGAAATGGTTTCATCAGAAGGTCTTCTATTAATTCTCATAACTGGTATGGTGCGGTTATTAATTTAAATAACAAGCTAACGGAAGAATTGACACTTGATTTTGGTGCCGATGTTAGAACTTATACTGGGTTTCACTTTAGAAATCTTAATGATTTGTTAGGTGCTGATGGGTATCTTGATACTTCGGATAAAAATAATCCAAGTAGAACTTTATCTCAAACGTATTCTCCAAGTGCTAGTTTAAACCCTTTTACAAATGTAAAAAATCAAGAAAAAATTGCATATAATAATACTGGATATGTAAACTGGATTGGTGCTTTTACACAATTGGAGTATTCTAAAGATAACGTTTCTGCTTTTTTACAGGGAGCAGTTTCTCAACAAGGGTATAAAAGAGAAGACCCTTTTACTTATTTAGCGTCAGACCCATTGTATAAAACTGGATTCGAAAACAGATTAGGTGGAAACATCAAAGGTGGTGTAAACTATAACTTTGATGAGCAAAGTAATGTCTTTGTTAATTCAGGGTTTTATTCAAAACAACCCTTCTTTAACGCAGTATACCCAAACAACGCATCAATTGTTGCTGAGAACTTAGTTAATGAAAAAGTATTAGGTCTTGAAGCGGGTTACGGTTTCCGTTCATCTAAATTCACTGCTAACTTAAATGTGTATTATACTTCTTGGAAGGATCAAAATTTAAGAAGATCTGATCGTTCTGCTGATAACGTGGGGGGATATTTTGATTTCGTAGGTATTACTGAAATTCACTCTGGAGTAGAGCTTGAAATGACTGCTAAGCCATTACCAAAATTAAGCTTAAATGCGATGGTCTCTATTGGAGATTGGAAATATAAAGGAAATGCAGTAAGCAATAAATATGATCAAGATAATAATGCTGTTGCAGGTGGTTCTGATCAAGTATTATATTTAGACAAAGTAAATGTTGGTGATGCTGCTCAAACTACTGCGAGTTTAGGGGCTAAATATGAAATTTTTAAAAGATTTAATGTAGATGCTAATTACAGAGTAGCGAATAGATTATTTGCTGCAATTTCGCCAGATGCTTTTGGATCAGCTGATAATAATGGAGCTTTAGAATTGCCTTCTTACGGATTAATGGACGCAGGTATTTCGTATAAACTTTTATTAGGAGGTTCTCAAAAAAGTGCATTAAGCTTCAGGTTCAATATGAACAACGTTTTAGACGAGACTTATATATCTGATTCAACGACGAATAAATTCATTACTGATAATATTGATTCTAGAGACGCATCAAAAGGTACTTATGCATCTAATAACATGGTTTATGATGGTATAGCAACTGGGAATCAAGTTTATTTTGGTTTTGGAAGAACTTGGAATTTTAGCGTTCGTTATAACTTCTAGTATTTCGTAAAGTTGGAATTGAATTAAGGATTAGTCTAATTTTTTTCTACTGAGTTTGAAACTCAGTATAGGTTAATACAATTTATTTACACGACTAATTCATTAGAAAAATGTAAAAAAGCAGATGATCAGTCATCTGCTTTTTTTGTTTCATTAAGTATGATCAATATAAGGGATAAATCCTTTGTAGGAAAGTATAGCGTTAAGAGCCTTGATTTAAATTTAAATCAAGGCTCTTATTGTTTTATAAGCATTCTTAATTTGTGCTATTTTTCACTTGATCTATAAAAACTCTTTTTTTTAACATAATACTTGAAAAATATTCAAAACATATTTAAAAACAGCCCAAAAAGCACCTAAAGTGGAAAACTATGTTAAATCGAACTGTTTCTTGTGTTTTTATTAACAAATAATTAACATTGATTTGCTAAAAATGTTAGATTTTTGCCAAAAATTAATAAACTAAACTAAAGACAGAAATGAAAAGAATTATTTTTATTTTGATTACGTTTTTATCCGTTGTAGGTCATGCGCAGGTTACTAGTTCTGCAATGTCTGGAAAGGTTAAATCGACGACAGGTGAGTTGTTACCTGGAGCGACGGTAGAAGTTGTTCACAAACCTACTGGAACAAAATATTTTTCAACGACAGATTTTGACGGAAGTTATGCTGTTCAAGGACTTAGACCAGGTGGGCCTTACACTGTGAAAGTGACTTATATTGGTTACCAAACAACTGAAATTACAGAAATTAACGCTCCTTTGGGAAGTAATTTAACCGTTAATGTTGTAGTAAAAGAAGAAACTAATACACTAAAAGAAGTAGTTGTTGTCTCGACTAAATCTAACGGAGCTTTTAATAAGGGAAAAACTGGGGCTTCGCAACAATTTTCTAATAGAGAATTGACTGCTATTCCTATTACAGGCGCCAGATCGATCAATTCAATCACCAAGTATAATGCTAATGCTGGTGGTGGTGGGTCTTTTGGAGGACAAGATTCAAGATTAAATAACTTTACTATCGATGGTTCTGTATTTAATAATGGTTTCGGACTTGGATCTGATGCTCAAGCGGGAGGAAGAACAGGTTCTACTGCTATTTCATTAGATGCAATCGAGCAGTTGCAAATAAGTATTGCGCCTTTCGATGTTCGTCAATCAGGTTTTACTGGTACTGGAATCAATGGTGTTACTAGAAGTGGAACGAACGAAATTGAAGGTTCTGTTTATGCTTCTACCAGAAGTAATAAAAAAGAATTCATTGGAACTAAAGCAGGTCAAACTGTAATTGCACCAGCTACTTTTGAAGAAAAAATATTAGGTGCTAGAATTGGTTTGCCAATCATTAAAAATAAATTGTTTTTCTTTGGAAACTTTGAAACAGTTGATAATACAAGTCCGGCTACAACATGGACATCCACAGGTTCTCCTGCTCCAAGTGGTCAGGTATCTGCTCCTACATTTCAACAAATGCAGGATCTTTCTACTTTTTTGCAAGATAAGTTGGGATATACTACTGGTCCATGGGAAAATTATGACGCAAAAAAACTTTCTAAAAAGTATCTTGCTAAAATTGATTGGAACATTAATGATAATAATAAATTTTCTATTCGTTACGTTCATCATGATTCCTCTTCTGACGAATTAACGTCTAATTCAAATTCATTAGGATTTGGAAACAGAAGAACGAATGTAAATTCAATGTCTTTCAAAAATAGTGGTTATACTATTCTTGACAATACAAGATCTATCGTTGTTCAATTAGACAGTAAATTATCTGAATCTTGGAGTAACAACTTCATTGGAGGTTATGATAAACAAATTGAGGATAGAGGTAGACAAGGTGGTGGATTATTCCCAACTATTGACATTAAAAATGGGCAGCCAAATGCTACGGGTCCTGGATTTACAACAGGTAACTTAACCTTCATTTCAGCTGGTTTGGATCCTTTTACGCAAGGAAATAAATTGACTTATTCTACACTACACTTTACTGATAATGTGACAAAAACGATAGGGAAACACTCTTTATTATTTGGAGCTAACTATGAGCATTTTGAATCAAGTAATTTATTTTTCTCGGGTTCTAATGGTGTTTTCATATTTAACTCTTTAGGTGAGTTTTATAATGCGGCCAATGAGTCTATTGCATTAAGTGGAGCTCCTTCAGTGAATAATTTACCAGTAAGAACTCAATTTAGATATTCTGCTTTACCAGGAGCCGTTGAGCCTTTACAGGTTTTAAAATCAGATAAAATTGATCTTTATTTTCAAGATGAATTCAAAGTTAACGATCAGTTAAAAGTTACTTTTGGTTTAAGAGGTTCAAGAGTATCATTTGTAGATACGGCACTTGAAAACGCTGTAGTGAATGGTTTGACTTTTGCTAATGGCCAAAAATTCAATACTGGTGATATGCCAAATTCTCAATATCTTTTTGAACCTAGAGCAGGTTTCAATTTAGATGTTACTGGTGATGCTAAAACTATTGTTAGAGGAGGTTCTGGTATATTCTCAGGAAGACCGCCGCTTGTATTTTTATCGAATGCAATAGGTAATAACGGAGTTCTTACAGGATTTATTGATGCAAGTGATTCTAATGTTGGTCCAGGTGGATATGGTTTTACAGCTGATCCTAATAAATATTTCACACCTTCTACACCAACCTTACCTTCTTCTATAGATTTAGCATTTACAGAAAAAAATTATAAATTCCCACAAACGTGGAAAACAACTATTGCCTTAGACCAAAAACTACCTTTCGGTTTTACAGGTACAATAGAGGGAATTTACAGTAAGAATATCAATGAAACTGCTTATTCTAATGCCAATTTTGAAAATCCAGTAGGAACAATTAATGGTCCAGATAACAGACCGTTATTTGCTGGAAATGATAATGGTGTAAGAATAAACAACAATGTTATTAATGCGATTGTTCTTAGTAATACAGATAAAGGATATTTTTATTCTACGACATTCAAGCTAGAGTATCCTTACAAAAAAGGGCTATGGGGTTCATTTGCTTACACACATTCACAAGCTAATGACTTATTGTCTCCAGGATCAACTGCTTCAGGTAGCTGGAACGGAGTGCGTTCAATCAATGGAAATAACGATCAAAAATTAGGTTTGTCTAATAATAATACGCCACACAGAATGGTGGGTATTCTTGGTTACAAAATCGAATATGGAGATAAAACTGGAGCATCAACGTCTATCAACCTTGGGTACATTGGTGAGCAATCGAGTTCTTTCTCTTACACTTATGGAGGAGATTTAAACGGTGACCGTATTAATGGAAATGATTTATTATTTGTTCCTAATAAAGCGACTGATCTTCGATTTGTTCCAATATCTCAAAATTTTGGGGGTTCATCAATTGTATTGTATACCGAAGCGCAACAACAAGAAGCTTTTGATAAATTCATTGACCAAGACCCATACCTTTCTACAAAAAGAGGGCAATATGTTGATAGAAACGTGAATCTTTTACCAATGTTACATAGAGTTGATTTATCGGTAACACAAGATTTCTTTCTTAAAATTGGTGGAAAAAAGAATAGTTTTCAATTTAGAGCTGATATCTTAAACTTTACAAACTTACTTAACCGTAGTTGGGGAGTTTCGCAAAGAGCGACAGCAGCAAGTATTTTAAATGTCTCTCAAGCACCAAGTAGTTCAAATAATTTTATTCCAGGTTACACGTTAGCATTTCAAACGGACAATCAAGGAGTAAGGACTTTGGCGAAGGACACTTTCCAAAAAAACGCCTCGACATTTGATGTTTGGCAAGCGCAGTTTACACTTAGATATACTTTCGGAAATTAATTAGTATTACATATTTTAAAAATAAAAAGTTCAAAAAATAAATTTAAACGTCATGAAAATAAAAAATCAAATTCTGTCTTTCATAGCAATCGTAGCTGTTGCTGTTACGACTTTTTCTTGTACTAGTGATTCACCAAAAGAGGTGACTCCTTTGAAATCTATTCTAGATATAGCAAAAGCTGATCCTGCTAACTTTAGTATATTAGTTGATGCATTAAAGAAGACCGGCTTAGATGCTACTTTAGGTAATGCAGGATCTTATACTGTTTTTGCTCCAACAAACGCTGCTTTCACTGCAGCAGGTTTTACAAGCGCAAGTATTAATGCGTTAGTTGCTCCAGCTGATAACGTTGCTATCGCAAATTTAAAATTGGTATTGCAAAACCACGTAATTGGTTTAGGAACTAAAGCTAATGATTTAGTTGCAGGAGGTTATTTTAAAACTTTTGGGTTCTTAAAGACATCTTCTACTTCTACGTCAGGTGCTAACTTAAGTGTATTTGTTAGGATGGTAGGCAATGATGTAATTTTAAACGGAGGAATAGCTAACGGTGGTGCTAAAGTTACTACTGCTGATGCTGCAATTGCTAATAACGGAATCATCCATATTATTGATGCAGTTTTGAAATTACCAACAATCGTCGATCAAATAAAATCTAACCCTAACTTGTCTTCTTTATTAGCGGTTGTTACTTCTGCGCCGCAGGCTTCAGTTTTAACTACGTTGAATGGAGCTACAGGTTCAGCTGCAGTTACAGTATATGCTCCAGATAATGGTGCTTTTACTACTGCAACTGCTACGGGTGGTTATTTAGTAGGTAAAACGGATGCTGAAGTAACAAGTATCTTAAGATATCATTTAGAGAGCGGGAACAAAACTTCAAGTTCAGCAACTTCATTTACATCATCTAGTGCTACTGCTGACGTTTCAGTTACAACTTTAAATACACCTAATAAATTTACTATTTTATTAGGTACTGTAAAAATTAAGGATGTAGTAGGGACTAATAATGGTACGATTAAGACTGTTAATATTCAAGGAACTAATGGAGTAATTCAAATAGTAGATAAAGTATTGCAACCATTTTTGTAAGACTATAATCTAAATTTATATAAACTGCCTAAAATTTATTTTAGGCAGTTTATTTTATAATAGTAATTATACAGCCACTTTAGCTTTTAGCAATAAGTGGTTTTTTTATGCCTTTTTTGTTTATATTTGTTTTTAAAAAAATAACATTTACTCTATGTACGAATTTTTAAAAGAATTTCATTCTGGTTGGGCTTATGTAGCTCTTGTATTATTAGTGGTTGCAGTAGTTAATGCTTTTATTGGAATGTTTTCCAAAAAAGAATTTACGGCTAAGGATCGAAAAATAGCTATTTTTGGTTTGATAGGAACACATACTCAGTTATTAATTGGATTGATTTTGTATTTTGTCTCCCCACTTGGTTTTGCTTCATTGGGGCAAATGTCTGATAAAGCATTGCGATTGACTTCCTTAGAACATCCTCTAATTAACATTATTGCTATCACGTTAATCACGATTGGATGGACAAAACATAAAAAATTGACAACGTCTGAATCAAAATTTAAGACTTTTTCTATTTTTTACGGATTGGGATTGTTGCTTATTTTGAGTAGAATTCCATGGGCAATGTGGTTATAAAAAAACAAAAAAAGTCCTATTTATAGGGCTTTTTTTATCAAGGTATGGTTTTTGTTTAAACAGAGTCGAACTAAAAAGTTAATAATGAGAAAATCAATCACAGCTCTTTTTTTATTTACCATTGTTGCATTGGTGAGTAGTCAAAGTTTAATTATCAATAATCAAAAAACTCCAATTCAAAAAACTTCAGTAGCCAAAGACACTATCAAAAAGGCCAAGGTCTTAGTTCTGCAGCAAGAAATTAAAAAAGATTCGGTAGAAGATAAGATGGGTCAGTTAGTAATGTACAAGAAAGATGCCCATGCCTCGTATTATGCTGATAAGTTTCACGGTAGGAGAACAGCCAGCGGTGCACTATTTGACATGCACAAATATACAGCAGCTCATAAAAAATTCCCATTTGGAACTAAGCTAAAAATAACGAATCAAGCCAATGGACAATCTGTTATTGTAGAGGTTACTGACAGAGGGCCTTTTGTAAAATCGAGAGATATTGACCTTTCTAAAATAGCTTTTATGGAAATAGCAAAAAACAAAGGCGCTGGAGTTATGATTGTAACGATTGAAGCTTTTAAAAAATAATTATTACCAGTTCATAAAAGGATTAATACTTAAATTAGAGTTGTAATACCGGTTGTCATTCGTTACTTCTTTGCCTAGCCAGCTTGGTTTTTCAAAAGTTTCACCTTCAGAGTGAAGCTCTATTTCGGCAATAATTAATCCTTTGTTTTCGCCATAAAATTCGTCTATTTCATAGATGTGATTTCCTATTTTTACCTCAAAGCGAGTTTTATCAATGACTCCTTTCTCACAGAGTAACAATAATTTGTTTGCTTCGTCTACGGGGATTTCTTTTTCCCACTCAAAACGGGACATGCCTGTCTCGTTTGAAGCTCCTTTTATCGTTATAAATGCTTTGTCTCCTTTTGTTCGAACACGAACGGTTCGTTCAGGAACGGAGCTTAAATAACCCTGTTTAATGCGTTTTTGAGAAAAGGCTTCTTTTTTATAAGTGTCTGATGTAACTAAAAATTTTCGTTCTATTTCTATCATATAAAAGTGTATTTGTTTTAAGTGCAAAGATGTCATTACCGTCTGGGCTATCCGGAATTCAAATGTATCAAAATTATATACTGGAATAGAATGTTTTCATAGAAAAGCTATTTAAATTTGTATCATGTCCGAAAGTATCCCAAATAGAAAAATCATACACATTGACATGGACGCTTTCTACGCTTCTGTGGAGCAGATGGATAATCCTTCATTACGAGGAAAACCAGTTGCTGTGGGTGGTTCTGAAAATCGGGGTGTTGTAGCGGCTGCAAGTTATGAGGCGAGAAAATTTGGAGTAAGAAGTGCTATTAGTGGGGTAATGGCAAAGAAAAATTGTCCTGACATTATTTTTGTTAGTCCGCGATTTGATAGATACAAAGAAATTTCGACTAAGATTCATAAAATTTTTAGAGAGTATACTGATTTAGTGGAGCCGCTTTCACTTGATGAAGCCTATTTAGACGTTACTCAAAATAAAAAAGGAAACCCTAGTGCTAGTCTATTGGCAGAAGAAATCCGCTTACGAATATTCAAAGAAGTGGGACTAACCGCATCAGCAGGAATATCAGTCAACAAGTTTGTTGCAAAAATCGCTAGTGATTACAACAAACCCAATGGACAAAAGACAGTAAATCCAGAGGAGGTGATCACTTTTTTAGAAGAATTACCCATTCGTAAATTTTATGGAGTAGGGAAAGTTACTACCGAAAAGATGTATCAGTTGGGAATCTTTACCGGAGTTGAATTAAAAAGCAAGTCATTAGAATTCCTGGAGAAACATTTTGGAAAAGCGGGAGGCTTCTATTATAATGTCGTGCGGGGAATTCATAACAGCGAGGTCAAATCAGATCGAATCACTAAATCTGTTGCTGCAGAACATACTTTTGACATAAATCTTTCATCGGAGATCTTTATGATTGAGCAACTGGAAAACATTGCAAATACATTAGAGAGAAGGCTCAAAAAACATAATATTTCTGGGAAGACAGTTACTTTAAAAATCAAGTACAGTGATTTTACTCAGCAAACCAGAAGTAAAACATTGCCTTATTTTATTGCTGACAAAGGATTGATTTTAGAAACGGTAAAGGAGCTTTTATATCAGGAACGCATGAAAAATTCGGTTCGGTTATTAGGAATATCCTTGAATAATTTAAATACGGAAGTTAAGAAAGCTGTTGTGGTACAGCTAAAATTTAGTTTTTAAGACCTGCTTAGGCATCTTCAACAATAGTTAAATCCCTTAGAAAAACATTTTATTTTTTTATTTTTATTTATATTTGATTAAAAATACAGGTCATGTTAGATTTTAAACACTACGATAGTGCATTTGCGAGGCGTTATGATACTCTTGATCGGACGTTAGTTCCTATTTTGACATGGAATTTTCACCGTGAATACTTAGATGAAGTAAAAAACATCTATGTTGACTGTATTAAATTAAATCTAATTGCAAGTAATAGTAAATGGGGAGTAGATGATTGGGATTTCAAAAATAAGCTAAAAGAGGAGGTGATTATTGTTACTGACGCTAAATTAGAGATTGTTTTTGCTTCACATAACCTTACTAAAATGAATGGTTATAGAGAAGAAGAAGTTATGGGTAGGACCCCAAAAATGTTTCATGGGTCTGCAACGAATTCACTAACTTCTAATGAAATTAGAAAAGCAATCCAATTGCAAGAGCCTTTCGAAAAAACAGTTTTGAATTATAAAAAGAATGGTGATACTTATCTTTGTCTAATTAAGGGATTTCCAGTATTTAATAGAAAAGGGGAATTATCTCATTTTATTGCCTTTGAAAAAGCAGCATAAAAAAAGCCCTTTTTATTTAAAAAAGGGCTTTTTTACGTTTTATAGAATCTAGAATTAATCTTTACTTGAGAGCTTAGAAAGCAATCTTAAAAACTCAATGTACAACCATACAAGAGTAATCATCAAGCCCATCGCGCCAAACCACTCCATGTATTTAGGCATTTTTTCTTGAACTCCTTTTTCAATTCTGTCAAAGTCCAAAAACAAGTTTAAAGCAGCGATAATAATTACAAACACACTGATACCAATACTCATCATCGAATTACCATAGTGAACCGGAGTAAAACTGGTAAACATAGAAACAATCCATGAGATAATGTAGTAAGTAGCAATGGCAAGTGTAGCAGCAACAACAACTGATTTAAATTGTTCTGTTACTTTTACAATTTTGAATCTGTAAAGGCCTAAGCATACTGCAAAAGTTACAAATGTGGCTCCGACTGCCTGTATCACAATTCCAGGATATTTAGCTTCGAAAATAGCAGAAATTCCTCCAATAAACAGACCCTCAAATAACGCGTATCCAGGAGCTAAATAGGGTGAATATTGCGGTTTGAAAGCGGCAATTACAACTAGGACTAATCCGGCTATAGCGCCACCAATAGCAGGTACTATTGGGTTTGTGCCATTAAAAGCCATCCACCAAATCACGATGGCAGAGGCAATAAGTAATAGAAACAAAAGTAATGTCTTATTCATTGTGCCAGATAACGTCATCTCTTGATCGTAATCAATAACAGTAGCTCTGTGCACTTGTTCTTTTCCTGATGCTGATGTAGCCGAAAAAGATTTATTAGTTAAAAAAGGGTTTTTTGATTTGAAATTCATGTTAAATAAAATTTGTTTTTTCAAAGGTAAATTAAAAAAAATGTAAGCACAAAAAAACCGTCTCGTTTAATTTATAACAAGACGGTTTTTGATTGAAGAGTATTTAAATTACTCTATTTCTGAAACTCTCATGGTGTTTACCATCCCTTTTTCTTTAATAGGCATTGCGGCTAAGTTGATCAGGAAATCTCCTTTAGTTACGTATCCTTTTTCTCTTGCAATTTCATTAACATCAGTTACGGTATCATCAGTACTTACAATTTTGTCATAGTAATATGATTTTACCCCCCATAACAAACTTAATTGTGTAACGATTCGTTTGTTTGATGTGAATACTAAAATATGTGCTGATGGTCTCCAAGCAGATATTTGAAATGCTGTATAACCACTATTTGTCAAAGTACAAATTGCTTTCGCTTTAATAGCATCGGCCATAATTGCTGCATGACGACAAATTGTTTTAGTGATAAAACGTTTTGTTTTAATTTGTGGTGTATTTTGTGGCACATGAATTAACGGAGAGTTTTCAACAGCTTTAATAATCTGTGTCATTTTCTCGATTACTTGTACTGGGTAATTTCCTGTAGCAGTTTCTCCAGAAAGCATTACCGCATCTGCACCGTCCATTACAGAGTTAGCAACATCATTTACTTCAGCTCTTGTAGGAGTCAAACTAGTAATCATAGTCTCCATCATTTGAGTAGCTACAATAACTGGGATTCGTGCCATTTTGGCTTTACGAATCAATTCTTTTTGAACTAATGGTACTTCATGTGCAGGAAGTTCCACTCCAAGATCACCACGCGCTACCATTAAGGCATCACAATAAGCAACAATCTTGTCTATGTTTTCTAATGCTTCCGGCATTTCTATTTTGGCAACAATCGGAATTTTATAATCAGAATGTTCAGCGATCAGATTTTGTAAATCTTTTAAATCTTGAGGTGTTTTTACAAAAGAAAGTGCAATCCAGTCTACTTTTTGTTCAATAGCAAAAATAGCATCAGCAATATCTTTTTCTGTCATTGCAGGAAGAGATATTTTTGTATTAGGAAGATTAACTCCTTTTTTAGACTTCAATTCACCACCTTGTATTACTCTAGCAACTACCTCTGTATTTTTGTCTGTTTCTACAATTTCGAAAATTAGTTTTCCGTCATCCAATAAAATTCTTTCTCCCGGATTGACATCATTTGGAAAGTTTTTATATTTCATGAACACTTTTTGAGCTGTTCCAAGAATATCTTCTGCAGTCGTAAACGTAATTAAGTCACCGTCATGTACTACAACGCCTTCATTCATTACTCCTACACGAAGTTTTGGACCTTGTAAGTCGCCAAGTATTGCTGTAGTATATCCATACTCTTCATTAAGATCTCTAATGATTTTCATTTTTTCTTTGACATCAGCATAATCGGCATGAGAAAAATTAACTCTAAACACATTTACGCCTGCGTCAATCATATCTTTTATAATCTCTCTTGTGCTACATGCAGGTCCTAGTGTGGCTACAATTTTGGTTTTTTTGCTTGGAATCATTTGTATTAAAAAATTAAATTGTTTTTTGATTTTATTTGGTTAGTATCAACAGTATAAATTGCTGATATACTATCAATGGTATTTAATATTGTTTTTATTTTAGGTAGGTTCATCGTATCTTCCGTATTTTCAATTTTTAGAAAATAATCTGCCTTTTTAAATTCTGGAAGCAAGTACACTTTTGTAGAAATTTCCAGGGTTGTATTTGAAAATAAATTTTGGATAGCGTCTTTTTTTTGTTGCGTAACCTCATTTTTATTTTGAATCAAATTCCAGGAAATTGCATTTTCGGAATCATAATAATAAAATCTGGAAAATTTTGTCTCTCCTTCTTTTATATTGATTTGAACTTCATCCTTACTTTTACCTAAGTTTATGGGAAGCTTTTGGTTGATGAAATAGGCTAATCGATAATCCTCTAATGAAGTATGTATCGCAATAAGATGGTAATCTATTTCGTCAAATTCGCCAAGATCCAGTTTATGAATTGCCATTTGATGATAAAATAAGTTGTAAATATAGTGTATCCAAAGAAGTTATGATGCACTAATTCAGGATGTTTTGGTTAATTTACTAACGAAAACGTTATAGCTTTATGTAAATAGATTTTATTTTTTATCCATTTTTTCCTGTAATGCAAAATAGGTACGCTGAGATGCTTTTTCTTCTGCTTTCTTTTTTGAAGTAGCTCTTGCCTTTGCAATTACTTTACCGTCTATACTTAATTTTACCCCGAAGAAGCGTGTTCCGTCTATTCCGTTGTCTTCATAGATATCATAATGAAATATTTTTTTCTCTTTTTGACACCATTCGATAACAAGACTTTTGTAGCTAATTACTTTTCCTTCTAATCTGGAAATGTCCACATAAGGAATGATCACTCTTTTCTGAATGAATTTTTCACAGTAGCTATAGCCTCTGTCTAGGTAAATTGCACCTACTAACGATTCAAAGATGTTTCCGTGGATGTTTTCTCCAAAATGATGTACTGGAACTTTACTTTCGATAAACCGAATTAGATTTAAATCTTTTCCTAATTCATTTAAGTGTTCTCTACTAACAATTTTAGAACGCATTTTAGTAAGGTAGCCTTCGTCTCCAAGTGGTGCTTTATTAAATAAATGCGCTGCAATTACGGAGCTTAACATGGCATCTCCTAGAAATTCTAAGCGCTCGTAATTGACAGGAACCCCGTCTGAATTAAGTTTATTTGAAGAACGATGTGTGAACGCCTTTTTATAGTTGTCTAGATTTTTTGGAGGAAAACCTAAAATGACTTGTATAGAACCAAAAAAAATCCCGTCTTCTAGAGAACGGGATTTTGTAAATATTTTTTTTAGTATACTCATTTAAATTAGAAGTCTAATTTTTTAACTAACACACAAGCGTTGTGTCCACCAAAACCAAACGTATTGCTCATCACAACATTCATTTCTCTTTTTTGTGCAACATTAAAAGTGAAGTTCAGTTTAGGGTCAATATTTTCATCATCCGTAAAATGATTTATTGTTGGAGGTACTATTCCGTGTTTCATAGAAAGAATTGAGGATATAGTTTCAACAGCCCCAGCAGCGCCTAAAAGATGACCTGTCATGGATTTTGTTGAATTTAAATTCATTGTGTAAGCATGTTCGCCAAAAACATGTGTGATTGCTTTAGATTCCGCTAAATCTCCCAGCGGAGTTGAAGTACCGTGCATGTTAACACCATCAACATCTGTTGGTTTTAACCCTGCGTCTCTTAGGCAGTTTATCATTACGTTTTTAGCTCCTAAACCATCAGGGTGCGGTGCTGTAATATGATACGCATCAGCAGACATACCACCACCACCAATCTCGCAGTAGATAGTTGCGCCACGAGCGATTGCGTGTTCATACTCTTCAAGAATTAATGCTCCTGCACCTTCCCCTAAAACAAAGCCATCTCTGTCCTTGTCCATTGGTCTGGAAGCTGTTTTTGGATCATCATTTCGTGTAGATAGTGCGTGCATGGCATTAAATCCACCCATACCTGCTATTGTTACCGCAGCTTCAGAACCTCCAGTTACCATTACGTCTGCATGTCCTAATCTAATATAATTGAATGCGTCAATAATTGCATTTGTAGAAGAAGCACAAGCGGATACGGTAGCGAAATTAGGGCCTCTAAAGCCGTATTTTATTGAAATATGACCACAAGCAATATCTGAAATCATTTTTGGAATAAAGAAAGGATTGAATTTTGGCGTACCGTCACCAGCAGCAAAGTTCAACATTTCTATTTGGAAAGTTTCCAATCCACCGATGCCTGATCCCCAAATCACTCCTGCTCTGTCTTTATCCAGTTTCTCAAAATCGAAACCGGCATCAGTTACTGCTTCTTCTGAAGCAACCATAGCATATTGTGCATAGCGGTCCATTTTTCTGGCTTCCTTTCTATCTAAAAAATCTTCAGCATTAAAGTTTTTTAGTTCGCATGCAAAATGTGTTCTAAATTTAGTAGGATCAAAATAAGTTATTGGGGCGGCTCCACTAACACCGTTAATAAGAGCATTCCAATATTCTTTAACATTATTTCCAATAGGAGTAAGAGCACCTAAACCTGTCACAACAACTCGCCTTAATACCATAACTTTTATATTTTGTTATCTTTAAACAAATAAAACCCATGCTTTCTTCACTGTATTAATATTACAAAAGAGCCATGGGTATTACAATAAATATTTTTTTGATTGAATATTTAAAATCAATCTTGAATTTAAATTTAAAAAAAATAATAACACCCGCATGCATGTAAGTAAGCGGGTGTTTAAATTATTATTTTTTAGCTTCTTCGATATAAGAAATAGCTTGACCTACAGTAGCAATGTTTTCTGCTTGATCATCTGGAATTTGAATGTCAAATTCTTTTTCGAATTCCATAATAAGCTCAACAGTGTCTAATGAATCAGCCCCTAAATCATTAGTGAAGCTTGCTTCTGTTACAACTTCGTTTTCGTCAACACCTAATTTGTCTACGATAATCGCTTTTACTCTTGATGCAATGTCTGACATAATCTTTAATTTTAGAATTTAATTTGTTGGCAAAAATAAAAAACTTTATTTTAAAACAACGAATAAGTTGATAAATGTATCAACTAAATTATAAAATAAATTTTAACAAAGACTTCCTAATGTTATTTATTTTCAATTTTTATCCCGTTTTTTGCGTAATTAAAATGAGGTTGATCATGAAAAAAATAGTTGTTTTTGCTTCTGGATCGGGTACTAATGCTGAAAATATTATAAAGTATTTTGCTTCTAGTGAAACCGGAACGGTGGTTGCAGTTTTTACAAACAATGCAAGTGCCAAGGTAATTGAACGAGCAAAAAATAATCAAATACCAACAGAGGTTTTTTCGAAAGAAGAACTGTTTGAAAGTAAAGTACTACGGGTATTAAATGCAATTGAACCAGATTTGATTGTTCTTGCTGGGTTTTTGTTGAAATTTCCTCAAAATATTATCGCTGCCTATCCCAATAAAATTATAAATATACACCCCGCATTACTGCCCAAATATGGGGGCAAAGGAATGTATGGAATGAATGTGCATAAAGCAATTGTAGAGAATAGGGAAAAAGAAACCGGTATTACCATTCATTATGTGAATGAACATTATGATGAAGGAGGGATTATTTTTCAAAAAAAGGTACTCTTAACTGGAAATGAAGCGCCAGAAGACGTGGCTGAAAAAATTCATGAATTAGAGCAGGAATTTTTCCCTCAGGTCATCGCTGGCTTATTGGGATAACTATTTGAAGATTCATTTCTAATATTGCACAAATCTATTTTAACTATAATGAATTACGATGTACATATATATACAGATGGTGCTGCCAAAGGAAATCCTGGAAAAGGTGGCTATGGCGTTGTTATGGAAAGTGTGAAAGACGGTAAAACCTATAGAAAGGAATTTTTTGAAGGGTTTAGGCTAACGACTAATAATAGAATGGAGCTGTTAGCGGTGATAGTAGGTCTTGAAAAATTAAAAAATCCAAATACAAAAGTGCT
The DNA here is from genome assembly GCF_058725285.1 of Flavobacterium sp. DW-iso2. Taxonomy (NCBI): domain Bacteria; kingdom Pseudomonadati; phylum Bacteroidota; class Flavobacteriia; order Flavobacteriales; family Flavobacteriaceae; genus Flavobacterium; species Flavobacterium sp. DW-iso2. The sequence continues at coordinate 244,684 of NZ_JBZXDY010000003.1, forward strand.
TGTTGTTTCTGACTCGAAGTATGTTGTGGATTCAGTACTGAAGAAATGGGTTTTTGGTTGGGAGAAAAAAAGATTTTTAGATCGAAAAAATTCTGATTTATGGAAACGGCTGTTGATTATTTATCGAAAACACCAAGTTGATTTTAAGTGGATAAAAGGGCATAATAATCATCCGCAGAATGAACGTTGTGATGCCCTTGCTGTTATGGCTACCCAAAGCACTCCCTTGTCAATAGATGCTTTTTATGAGAAGGAAGAGGGAAAAGTTTTATGAAAATTTTGCGAGTTTGAAACTTTGCAATATTGTAACTTATGAACTATCTTTGCGCCTTAATTCGAAACTCAAAAAATGAACAAATTATTGATTGTTGGAACCGTTGCTTTCGACGCAATTGAAACTCCCTTTGGCAAAACAGATAAAATTTTAGGTGGAGCAGGTACTTATATAGGACTTTCGGCTTCTTTTTTTAATTTGCAATCGGCTATAGTTTCTGTAGTTGGAGATGATTTTCCACAAGAATATTTGGATTTACTATTGGAGAGGAATATTGATATTTCTGGTCTTGAAGTAGTTAAAGGCGGAAAAACCTTCTTTTGGAGTGGTCGTTACCATAACGATTTAAACTCAAGAGATACTTTAGATACACAATTGAATGTTTTAGCTGATTTCCAGCCTAAAGTTCCAGAGAACTATAAAAATGCTGATGTTGTAATGCTAGGAAACTTGCATCCATTAGTACAAAGCAGTGTTTTAGACCAAATGGAAACCAAGCCAAAATTAGTAGTTTTAGATACTATGAATTTTTGGATGGATTGTGCATTACCGGAATTGCTTGAGGTGATGAAACGTGTTGACGTAATTACGATTAATGATGAGGAGGCAAGACAACTTTCGGGAGAATACTCTCTTGTTAAGGCTGCAGCCAAAATTCAGTCTATGGGGCCTAAATATGTTGTAATTAAAAAAGGAGAACATGGTGCGTTATTGTTTCATGATCTTCAGGTTTTCTTTGCGCCAGCTTTACCATTAGAAGAAGTTTTTGATCCAACAGGAGCGGGAGATACTTTTGCAGGTGGATTTGCCGGATTTATTACACAGAGTGAAAACGTGTCATTCGAAAACATGAAAAACGCCATTATTTATGGCTCAAATTTAGCTTCTTTTTGTGTAGAGAAATTTGGAACAGAAAGAATGATTGACTTGGAAAAGAATGAAGTAGTGTCAAGATTGAAACAATTCAAATCTTTAACACAATTTGATATAGAATTATAATGCCATAAAGCCTCGGAAACGGGGCTTTTTTGATTAATAGTCCCAGATGCTATTTGTAAGAATTTATTTTAGGAAACAACAACACAACAAACTACAATACGATGAGCGATGCTTTACAACATGAATGTGGGATAGCCTTAGTTAGACTACTTAAACCGCTTGAATTTTATAAAGAGAAATACGGGACTGCTTTCTACGGAATACAGAAAATGTATCTCCTAATGGAAAAGCAACACAACCGTGGACAAGATGGTGCTGGTTTTGCCAGTGTTAAACTTGATGTGGAACCAGGAGAAAGATATATTAGCCGAGTGCGATCCAATCATGCTCAACCCATTCAAGATGTTTTTGCTCAAATAAACGATAGAGTAAACGAAGAAATGGCTGCGCATCCTGAATATGCTGATAATGTGGCGCTTCAAAAAGCAAATATTCCATACATAGGCGAATTGTTTTTAGGACACGTTCGTTATGGAACATTTGGGAAAAATAGTATCGAGAGTGTTCATCCTTTCTTGCGTCAGAACAATTGGATGCATAGAAACCTGATATTAGCCGGGAATTTCAATATGACTAATGTAAAGGAGCTTTTTCAAAGTCTGGTTGAATTAGGTCAACATCCAAAAGAGATGGCAGATACGGTTACTGTAATGGAGAAAATAGGTCATTTTTTGGATGATGAAGTTACTGATTTGTATCAAGAGTGCAAAAACAATGGCTTGTCAAAAAGAGAGGCGTCTCCAGTTATTGCAGAAAAATTAGATGTTGCTAAAATATTGACTAGGGCCTCTAAAAATTTAGATGGAGGATATGCTATGGCGGGACTTTTGGGTCATGGTGATGCTTTTGTTTTTAGAGATCCGGCAGGAATTCGTCCAGCGTATTTTTATCAGGATGATGAAGTAGTTGTTGTCGCTTCAGAAAGACCAGTTATTCAAACTGTTTTTAATGTCCCTTTTGAAGCAGTACATGAAATAGATCCTGGAAAAGCATTAATAATCAAAAAAAATGGGACTGTTTCTATGGAAGAAATTCTTCCTCCAACAGTGAAGAAAGCCTGTTCTTTTGAAAGAATCTATTTCTCAAGAGGAAGCGATGCCGAAATATATCAAGAAAGAAAAACTTTAGGAAGGTTGATATTACCTGCAGTTCTTGAAGCAATTGATCAAGATACTGATAATACTGTCTTTTCCTATATACCAAATACGGCGGAAACGTCATTTTATGGTTTAGTAGAAGCCGCTCAGGATTTTTTAAATCAAAGAAAGAAAAATTACATTCTTGAAAATAGAGATAAATTAACTAAGGATTCTTTAGAAGAGCTACTTTCAGTAAAGATTCGTACTGAGAAAGTAGCGATTAAAGACGCTAAATTACGAACGTTTATTACTGAAGACAGTAGTAGAGATGATCTAGTTGCCCATGTTTATGATGTGACCTATGGCGTTATTAAACCAACAGATAATTTAGTAATTATTGATGATAGTATCGTAAGAGGAACAACGTTAAAAATGAGTATCATCAAAATGATGGATCGTTTGAATCCAAAAAGTATTGTTGTCGTTTCCTCTGCACCACAAATAAGATATCCGGATTGTTACGGTATCGATATGGCTAAACTAGAAGGTTTAGTAGCTTTTAAAGCAGCTTTAGAATTACTTAAAGAGAGAAACTTACATCATATTGTAGATGAAGTCTATTTAAAATGTAAAGCGCAGGAAAATTTTAAAGACCATGACGTAGTAAATTACGTTACGGCTATTTATGAACCATTCCAGCCGCAAGAAGTTTCAGATAAAATTGCAGAAATGTTAAGTTCTGCGGAGATCAAGGCTGAAGTGAAAATTATATTTCAAACAGTTGAAGATTTACATATTGCTTGTCCAAAAAACCTTGGAGATTGGTACTTTACAGGCGATTACCCTACTCCAGGTGGTAACCGAGTAGTGAATAAAGCTTTTATGAATTTCTATGAAGGAAAAGATGCTAGAGCGTATTAATTTCATTAAGTGTAGTTAAACGTTTTTATAAGTTATTCATCTAAAATTTTTGCCAGAATATTTCATTTGGGTTAGATTTGGCTCACCATAAAATTAGTAGGTTAAGTTTATGGTAGATTTGGGGCAAAAAAGGTGGAAGTAATTCCACCTTTTTTATTGGAGTAGAATTGAGATAAAAAAGCAGTTAATTTCAGAAATGGAAAGTAACTGCTTTTTTATTTAGAATAACAGGATTTATATGTTTTGGCTTAGACATTTCAAAATGTTAACTATTTAGGATGTTGTTCTTTTTAAAATTGAGGTTAAAACTTATTAATCAGTAGTTTATCGTTTTAATATGTTGTTCGTCTTAAAAAGTTGCAGACAGCATTTTTTTGACTTAAATTTATATCACCATAAAATTAGTAGGTTAAGTTTATGGTAGATTTGGGGCAAAAAGGGTGGAAGAGATTCCACCTTTTTTATTGGAATAAAGTCAAGAGATAGTAAGTTAGAGAGCAGCGGTAAAAAAGCCATAAAAAAAGTCGTATCAACTATATAGTTCATACGACTTTTTTATTTCTAAAGTTAATTAAAGCCAGTTACGCGATTCGTAGATCCTGACTTCTAACCTTTTTATTATTTTTCAGATGCAAATCTTCGAGATACTTCTGTCCAGTTAATTACATTAAAGAAAGCTTCAATATAATCAGGTCTTCTGTTTTGGTAATGCAAATAATAAGCATGTTCCCACACGTCCATTCCTAAGATTGGAGTTCCACCACATCCTACTCCAGGCATTAGTGGATTGTCTTGATTAGGTGTTCCACAAACATCTAGTTTACCACCTTTATGAACACATAGCCAAGCCCAACCTGAACCAAACTGAGTCGCTCCCGCTTTGCTGAATTTTGCTTTAAATTCTTCAAAAGAACCAAAAGCCGCTTCAATCGCAGTAAGTAAATCTCCATTTGGAAGTCCGCCTCCATTTGGAGTCATTACATTCCAATAAAGATCGTGGTTGTAAAATCCTCCACCATTGTTACGAACGGCAGCATTTTTCATATCGAGGTTAATCAAGATGTTTTCGATAGTCTTACCTTCCATATCTGTACCTGCGATTGCTGCATTAAGATTGGTAGTATAAGCGTTATGATGCTTCGAATGATGAATTTCCATTGTACGTGCATCGATATAAGGTTCTAATGCGTCATACGCATAAGGTAATTGAGGTAATTCAAAAGCCATGATATATTTGTTTAATGATTTATAAAAATTTTATTCAAATTTAAACATTTAACTTTGTAATTGGAAATTCTATTTACCTATTATAACATTTATTTAATTGATAGTGTCATTTTTTTCGATGATTATCAGTCTTTAAGCAGATTGAAATGCCTGCCATGTTAAAATGAGAATGGTGTAAAAAGGTTGTTTCGGTCCAATGATAACTCGTATATTTCTTCGTTTGGAAACAGATTAATTTTTAGTTTAATTAATCTGTGAATGATAATTTGTCGTAACGGATTCAAGCATTCGATTAAATTCAGAACATTAGGATTGTGCCATCGCCATACATACAATACTAATTCTTGCACCTGGAATTTTCAATAATGATCTGGAACACGCCTCTAATGTAGCTCCAGTGGTGATAACATCGTCAATAAGGAGATAGTGTTTGTCGTGATCTTTTTCATTGAATGAAACATCAAAAACAGTATCAATTCCTTCGGTTCGACCCAACAGATTTTTTTTCGATTGTGTTTTAGAATAAACTCTTCGAAACAATAAGTCATGATTGTAAGGTATATTGAGTTGCTCTGAAAGTGCCAATCCAAAAGTGGTTACCTGATTATAGCCTCTTTCTTTAAATTTCCGCTTATGCAAAGGAACTGGGATGATGACATCTGCTGTTTTTAGGATGCTGCTTTCTTTTAAATCGCCGACATACCAGTATCCTAAAACTGTTCCTATTTCTTCATGGCCTTTGTATTTTAATTTATGAATCAGTTCTTGTACGATTCCTTTCTTATGGAAATAAAGAAAGGCAGAGGCATATTCTAATGGAATTCGGCCATAAAATTTTTTGAAAGCTTCATTTTCAGGAGTTAAATGATGGTTTGTTAAAGGAATATGATGTCTACAAAGCGTACATATTACTTTTTCATTTGTCATTAAAAACGAGTTACATCCACTGCATACGGGAGGGAAGAATAGATTTAGAAGATATTTAAACATTTAATTGCTAATTTATTTATAAAAATATGAAAATGAATGCTTCAAACTTCAGCTATTTTTCTTTTTTTAAGTTCACTTTTTATATTTTTGCAGTATGGCAAAACAAGAAGACATATTTAAGAATGTAATTTCGCATGCAAAAGAGTACGGATTTATTTTTCCGTCAAGCGAAATATACGATGGTTTAAGTGCAGTTTATGATTATGCGCAAAACGGAGTAGAGTTAAAAAAGAACATCCGCGAATATTGGTGGAAAGCAATGGTTCAGTTGAATGATAATATTGTAGGTCTTGATGCCTCAATATTAATGCATCCGACAACCTGGAAAGCTTCTGGCCACGTAGATGCCTTTAATGATCCGTTAATTGACAATAAAGATTCTAAAAGAAGATATAGAGCCGATGTTCTGATTGAAGATTATGCTGAAAAGCTTAATATTAAAGCAATCAAAGAAGTCGAAAAAGCAAAAACTCGTTTTGGTGATGCTTTCAATGAACAGGAATTTGTAACTACAAATCCTAGGGTGATGGAATATAAAGCTAGAGAAAGAGAAATCCTGGAGCGTTTAGGGCGTTCATTAGGAAATGAAGATTTAGAGGATGTAAAAGCATTAATTGAAGAGTTAGAAATAGCTTGTCCTGAAACCGGTTCTCGTAATTGGACAGAGGTAAGACAGTTTAATCTAATGTTTGGAACAAAATTAGGAGCATCAGCAGATACTGCAATGGATTTGTATTTGCGTCCTGAAACTGCTCAAGGTATTTTTGTCAATTTTCTAAATGTGCAAAAATCAGGAAGAATGAAAGTTCCTTTTGGAATTGCTCAAACAGGAAAAGCTTTTAGAAATGAAATCGTAGCGAGACAGTTTATCTTCCGTATGCGTGAATTTGAACAAATGGAAATGCAATTTTTTGTTCGTCCAGGAGATGAAATGAAACATTATGAATTCTGGAAAGAAGCGCGATTGAAATGGCATTTGTCTCTAGGTTTAGGGAAAGAAAATTACCGTTTCCATGACCACGAAAAACTAGCTCATTATGCTAATGCTGCTGCTGATATAGAATTTAATTTCCCTTTTGGATTCAAAGAATTAGAGGGAATTCATTCTCGTACGGATTTCGATTTAAAAGCACACGAGAAATTCTCAGGTAGAAAATTACAATATTTTGATGCTGAATTGAATCAGAATTATGTTCCTTATGTAGTGGAAACATCGGTAGGCTTAGACAGAATGTTCTTGGCTGTTTTTGCAACTTCTTTAAAAGAAGAAACTTTAGAAGATGGTTCAACACGAACAGTCTTGAAATTACCGTCAGTACTTGCGCCTACGAAAGCAGTAGTTTTACCATTGGTTAAAAAAGATGGTTTACCCGAAATAGCGCATAAAATTGTTGAAGACTTAAAATGGGATTTCAATGTAGGATACGATGAGAAAGATGCGGTAGGTCGTCGATATAGAAGACAAGATGCTTTAGGAACTCCATTTTGTATTACAGTGGACCATCAAACGATAGAAGATCAAACCGTAACGATTCGTCATCGCGATACGATGAAACAAGATCGAGTTAAAATTTCGGACTTGAATTCGATTATCGAAAATGAAGTGTCGATGAAAAATTGGTTGATGAAAATGTAACAACCTGCTTTATAGTGTATAAAAAGGCTTTCCGATTCGGAAAGCCTTTTGTTTTTAAATGTATATTACATTAATAAAGAGGTTTATTACGAGTCACGAAAACACGTTTTTTATCGGATTTATTTGCATTTCGTCGTGTTTTGTAAGCGTATACGAACAGCTTATTAGCATCATGCTCTAATGCGTACTGAAACATGTAATTTTATTTTGTTAAATAACAGGAACTAATTAATTAATTTTTATTTACTTAGTTTCCCCAAACTACCATAGATTTTATTTTTTTTGACGTAGTAGCTGCTGTAAGCATCTAATTAATAAGCCTAACAATTTAGGAACTGCTATAAATGAACTATTCGTACATTATTATTGACGATGATCAAGAAAGTGTTTTGAAAACAAAAGCCATGGCTGATCGTTTTTCGAAGCTTGACTTCGTAGCTTCGGCAAATAGTTATGAAGAAGGTCTAAATCTTATATTAGAACATATTCCCCAATTGATTTTTCTCGAAATTGATCCTTATGATAAAGAAAGTAAGTTGTCGTTGATGTTTATCGATGAATTGCACCGGTATCTGAAAGTAATCCCTAAAATTATTATTACCACTTCCAAGAAGGATTTAGCTTACGAAGCAATCCAATATGATGTTATAGGTTATATCTTAAAGCCTGTGGCTCGTATCGATTTTATAAAGTCAATATTAAAGTTAAATAAATTGAAAGCTGATCGAGCGCTTTTTTTTGCAGAGCCAGCTACTCTTGATGATAAAGCTATTTTTGTAATGAAACATGACGCTCTCATTAGTAAATTACCTCTAGTATTGTGCATCAAATCGTATGGTGATCACAGATATATTGACTCTAGAGATATTTGTTACTTGCAAGCGGATAATAATTCTACAGATATCCACTTGACTGGAGGCGAAATGATTACTGCTTTTAAGACATTAAAACATTTTGAAGCCATATTGTCTTACCCATTTGCACGAATTCATAATAGCTATATTGTTAACTCGCGGTACATTTCTAGAATCCACACCGGAAATGCAGTTTGTTATATTAAAAACAAGACAACGAAAATTCCTTTTTCGAAATCGTATAGGGTCAATATTGACCTTATAATCTCTGAAATTTCTAGCGGAAACTATTTAGAAATTTAAAAAAAACTGCCATTCACCACGATTTGGTTGTCACTCACTATCAAACAACGGTACTCTACAATATACTCTTTTTTTTGTAATAAAAACAGAAAGCCCTTGTGTACTTTTACATTGTAATAACTTATAAATCAATTTATTACAGGAGCTTTAAAACAAAACAATAACAAAAAAATCCCCAAATCATGAAAAAATCTATCTTAACAATCGGACTTTTCTCTTTAGTGATGACTTTAACATCTTTTACTACACCTGAGACAAATAATATCATTGGCAGTAATGAAGAAATGGATATCGTAGGAGGTCAAGCTACGGGTCATAATATGAAATTAGATATTGTAGGGGGTCAAGCTACCGGTCATAATATGAAATTAGATATCGTAGGAGGTCAAGCTACGGGTCATAATATGAAATTGGATATCGTAGGAGGTCAGGCTACGGGTCATAATATGAAATTAGACTGATTCTTTTAATAAATATCTGTTATAATATTTTGGCTGTCAATTTTTTGACAGCCTTTTTTTATGCTAATAGTTTTATTTTATTATTTTTGGTAAAATTAGAGAGCAACTATATTGAAAAATAATCGTTTTATAAGTGCAGTACTATTTTTTCTGTTTATTTTTTTTGGGTGTGCCAAGAAGAATTCGGATACCAATATCATTAATTCATCTAAAGATAGTCTTTCTGTTTATTTTTCCTTGGCCAACGATTTAAGTCTTAGTGTGGAGAAAAGAAGAGAAAACGTCCAAAAAGCTTTTGATATAGTGGTGAGCGAAGAAAATGATTCGCTTACGAGAGTGAATTTATTTAAAGTTGCAAATCGGTACTATAACATAAATGACCACAAAGATTATAGTAAAACGGTACAGTTTGTTTTGGATAAATCAGAAAGAGCCAGAGATAGTGTAAGTATTGCGAAAGCCTACAGCTATTTAGGAGATTATTACGACTCTCAAGGAGTTTTGGATAGCGCATATTTATTTTACTACAAAGTAGAAAAGATGTATAAAAAGCAAGGAAATAATATTAACCTCGCGAAAATTCTAATAAGTAAAGCATCTTTACAATTTAATTCTGGAGATTTTTTAGGATCTGAAAAATCGGTTTACAATGTGTTGCGAATAATTAAAGGAGAAAAAGGTGTTAATGGAATATATTATGATGCATATAATCTTCTTGGAGTTTCTTATAACGAACTTGGGGATTTTGATAGAGCGCTTGAATATAATAATAAGGCATTATCAGTGATTGATGGCGAAATAATACCTGAAGAGTTTCAGTCGAAAGCTACTTCTTACAATAACATTGGATTTTTATATTTGGATGCCAAAAAATACGAACTTGCTAAAAATTATTTTAAAAGGGGATTAGAGCAAAAAAATCTTATTATCCAAAAGCCTTTTGTTTATGCGCTTCTTTTAGATAATTTGGCCTATGCTAAATTTAAATTAAAAGAAAAAACGGGGCTACCTGAACTTTTTTTTCAATCACTAAAGTTGAAAGATAGTTTGAAATTATCCTCAGGAATTTTTATTAGTAAAATCCATTTAGCGGAATATTTTGTTTCTGAAGGAGATACTACAAAGGCAATCCTATATTCCAAAAAAGCATTATTATTATCTAGGAGTAATAATAATCCAAGGGATATTTTAGTAGCTTTAAAGCAATTGTCAATTATTGAACCCAAAAAGGCAGCGGTCTATAATAAAGAATATATCCGTATTAATGAAGAATTACAAAAAGAAGAGCGTAAAATGGGTGAGAAGTTCTCTCGCATTGAATATGAAACGGATGAAATTAAAGGACAAAACTCGAGTTTAGAACTTCAAAATAGGAATTTAGTGTATATTTTTAGTTTTGTAACGATCTTAGGTCTATTTCTGTATATTATCAAAGACCAAAAAACTCGAAACAGAGTTCTTTTATACAAGCAGCAGCAGCAAAAAGCGAATGAGGATATTTATAATTTAATGATATCTCAGCAAAACAGCATAGAATCCAGTAGAGTTGAAGAGAAAAAAAGAGTAGCTCAAGAATTACATGACGGTGTTTTAGGGAGGATGTTTGGTATTCGTATGAATTTAGACGGCTTAAATGGATTTCAGGACGAAATGGCTATCAATCAACGGAGTAGTTATTTAAATGAATTAAAGAATATAGAACAAGATATTCGTGAAATTTCACATGATTTAAACAAGGAAAAATCAGAATTAATTAATAACTTCGTTGCCATCGTCGACAATCTTTTTGAAGAACAAAGGAAAACGTTTCCTTCTAAATTAATTTCAAATATTGACAGGACTATAAAATGGGAATTGATAGAGAATTCTGTCAAGATCAATTTATACCGTATCATGCAGGAATCGCTTCAGAATATTAATAAATATGCCAATGCGAATACTATTAGGATAGAATTGAAGAAGAAGGATGACGATTTATCTCTTGTGATCAGTGATAATGGCGTCGGATTCAATACAAAAATAAAAAAGAAGGGAATTGGGATTCAAAATATGCTTACTCGAATAAATGAGTGCAACGGTGAATTTCATATTACTTCAAAAAAAGATGAAGGTACAATCATTACCATTATCATTCCAATAGAACAAAGTTTAAAACCTACAAAAAATGACAATTGAATCAGCTGCTACAACGACTGTAAAAAGTAATATACTTATTGTCGATGATCACCCTTTTATCATACAGGGGTATAAGAATGCAATTACAAGATATAAACCTAACAAATATGAGTTTTTTATAACTGAAGCCAAAGACTGCGAATCAGCTTACAATGTAATTACAAATCCTGACAGTGTAGTTTTTGATATTGCTTTTTTAGACATTAGCATGCCGCCTTATGAGGATAAAGCTATTTATTCAGGTGAAGATTTGGCAAAATTGATTTTAGAATTCATGCCAAATTGCAAAATTATCTTGCTTACCATGTTTACTGAGTTTTTAAAGATAAAAACGATCATAAAGAATATTAATCCTCATGGATTAGTTATAAAAAATGACTTAACATTTGATGAGCTATTATTTGCCTTCGATAAAGTGATAAAAAACGAAACGTATTACAGTCAAAGCGTTATTAAAATGTTAGAGTCACAAGAGCATAGTATCGAAATTGATTTGTTTGACAAACAAATTTTATTTCATTTGTCTAAAGGAACAAAAGCCAAAGACATGCCGCAATATATTCCAATATCTTTAAATGCAATCGAAGTACGAAAGTTGAATCTGAAAGAATTGTTGAAAGTAGTTGAAGGAAGTGATGTCGATTTGGTTCGCGAAGCAAGAAACATAGGATTGTTATTTTAACGGTCTGACAAGTAGTAAAAAACGGCATTTATAAATTTATAAATGCCGTTTTTGTTTTTTATTCAGTCATAGCATCCCAGCCACGTGCTTTTAGAGGAATTTTAGTATTCGCCCTCGTGATTAGATGTATTCCTTCGCTTTCCTGCGTCATGTGACCAATGATAGAGAAGTTAGGGTTTCCTTTAATTTTATCAAAATCTTCCATCGCAATGGTGAAAAGCAATTCATAATCTTCACCACCGTTTATCGCTACTGTGGTAGAATCGATGTCGAATTCTTCACAAACATTAATCAACTGTGGGTCCAGTGGTAATTTATCTTCGTATAAATTACAACCTACATTGGACTGCTTGCATAAATGCATAATTTCCGATGACAATCCATCTGAAATGTCAATCATTGCTGTTGGTTTTATTTCCAAAGCATGCAATAAGGTACGAACGTCTTTTCTAGCTTCTGGTTTCAGTTGACGCTCTATTAAATAAGTATAAGCATCTAAATCAGGTTGCGAATTTGGGTTTACTTGAAAAACTTGCTTTTCACGCTCTAAAACTTGTAGTCCCATATAAGCTGCACCAATGTCGCCAGTAACCACTAATAAGTCAGTTTGTTTGGCGCCATTTCTATATACAATCTCGGCTTCATCTGCTTCGCCAATAACTGTTATGCTGATGATTAATCCTTTTTGTGATGAAGTAGTGTCTCCACCAATAACATCTACTTTATATTCATTACAAGCATGTGTAATTCCAGCAAATAATTCGTCTAGTGCTTCCAATGGGAAACGATTTGAAACGGCAATTGAAACTGTAATTTGCGTAGCCTTTGCATTCATCGCACAAATATCAGAAATATTGGTAGTTACCGCTTTATAACCTAGATGTTTCAAAGGCATATAGGCCAAATCAAAATGAACGCCTTCTACCAGTATATCTGTAGAAATAATGACTTTCTTGTCCTTAAAGTCTAGCACTGCAGCGTCATCACCAATTCCCTTTAAAGTCGAAGGTTGGATGATTTCAAAGTTTTTTGTTAGGTGATCAATCAATGCGAATTCTCCTAATTGAGCAATACTAGTACGTTGTGGGGTTTTATCTTCAATCATATTTTTAAGTTTGTTTTTCTGTACGAGATTCTAAAGCAGTCCAGAGTTTGCAAAGGTACAAAGGTTTTGTCTAATTAATTCTGGATTCATCATCTGAAAAGAAGTAGTTAGATAGCAACATTTGAGATTTGAATATTTTTTCGCATCTTTAGAGTAGTAAAATTAAACAAAATGAAAGCATTTGATATAGTTACCATAACAGTAAATCCTGCATTAGATAAAAGTAGCCACTTTAAAGGTTTAGTAGCAGAGCAAAAAATTAGATGTGCAACTCCTCGTTATGACGCAGGTGGAGGGGGAATAAATGTTTCTAAGGCAATCGCTAGATTAGGAGGGGAATCAGTAGCTGTTTTCACATCGGGAGGAGCCACCGGAAAAATTCTTGAAGATTTAGTAGAAAAAGAATCTATTGCTTATCATGCGATTAAAGTAGAAACATGGACAAGAGAAAGCTTTGTAGCCGTTGATGATAATACGAACTCACAATACCGATTTGGTTTTACTGGAGGGGAAATCTCAACAAATGAAGAAAGCAAGTTGTTAGAAACGATCTCTACTATCCACTCTAGGTTTATCGTGGCAAGCGGTAGTTTAAATGAAGGTTTGTCTACTGATTTTTATCAAAAAATTGCTAAAATTGCAAAGAAATCAAATTCGAAACTAATAGTAGATACCTCAGGGGAAGCGTTAAAAAAAGTACTAGAAACAGGAGTTTATTTAATTAAACCTAATGTAGGTGAATTAGCCAAGCTAATAGGGGTAGAAAAACTAGAAATGGAGGAGGTGAATGCAGCTGCAAAACAAATCATTGCAAGCGGTGGAGCCGAAATTGTGGTTGTTTCTCTAGGGCCTCAAGGCGCAGTATTAGTTACCAAAGATTCTTATGATTACGTTCCTGCTCCAAATGTTGCTAAAAAAAGTACCGTAGGTGCCGGAGACAGCATGGTGGGTGGAATGACTTGGGCGCTAGCTCAAAACAAACCGCTGAAAGAAGTAATTCGTTGGGGAGTTGCCTGCGGTAGTGCTGCTACAATGAATGAAGGCACTCAGTTATTTAAATTTGAAGATGCTAAAAGGTTGTTTGAGTGGTTAAAGGATAAATAAGAGTCCCTAACCCCCGAAGGGGGAACAAAGTTGAGGAGTATAAAAAAACCTGACAATTTTTACATCGTCAGGTTTCTCAATATTGTAGTTCTCCGCCGCAGCGGAGCTAGGAGCTTTAATCATTCAATTTCAAAACAGCCATAAACGCTTCTTGAGGAATTTCAACATTCCCAACAAGTCTCATACGTTTTTTACCTTTTTTCTGTTTTTCTAATAGTTTACGTTTACGAGAAATATCTCCACCATAACATTTGGCAGTAACATCTTTACGTAACGCTTTAATAGTTTCACGAGAAATTACTTTTACACCAATAGCGGCTTGAACTGGAATATCAAATTGTTGTCTTGGAATCAATTCCTTCAACTTTTCACACATTTTTTTACCTATCGAGTAAGCATTGTCGGTATGCATCAAAGATGACAAAGCATCCACAATAGTAGCATTCAATAATATATCTACTTTTACCAAACTAGAAGTTCTCATTCCAATGGGCGTATAATCAAATGAAGCATAACCTTTAGAAACGGTTTTCAAACGGTCATAAAAGTCAAATACAATCTCAGCCAAAGGCATATCGAATGTCAATTCAACTCTTTCTGTAGTCAAATAGGTTTGATTAGTAATCAATCCACGTTTTTCAATACACAAGCTCATTACATTCCCAACATAATCAGACTTGGTAATAATAGTTGCTTTAATAAATGGCTCTTCAACATGGTCTAAACGGGACGGCTCAGGTAAGTCTGAAGGGTTGTTTACAATCAAAATAGTGTTTGGATCCTTTTTGGTGAAGGCGTGGTAGGAAACGTTAGGGACAGTTGTGATAACCGTCATGTTAAACTCTCTTTCCAGGCGCTCTTGAATAATCTCCATGTGCAGCATTCCAAGGAATCCACAACGGAAACCAAAACCTAATGCTGCTGAACTTTCCGGTAAAAACACAAGTGAAGCATCGTTCAATTGCAGTTTTTCCATAGAGTTTCTCAACTCCTCATAGTCTTCCGTATCCACGGGGTAGATTCCTGCAAAAACCATTGGTTTTACATCTTCAAAACCCTTAATTATATTTGTTGTTGGTGTTTTCGCATCGGTCAACGTATCACCTACTTTTACTTCTTTAGCTTCTTTAATTCCTGAAATTAGATATCCAACATCACCTGCTGAAATCATTTGCTTTGGAACTTGGTTTAACTTCAAAGTACCAATTTCATCTGCAAAATATTCATTTCCGGTAGCCATGAATTTAATCTTCTGCCCTTTTTTTATCTGCCCGTTTTTTACACGGAAAATAACTTCAATTCCACGGAATGGGTTATAGTGAGAATCAAAAATCAAAGCCTGTAATGGTTCATCAATATTTCCTGATGGAGGAGGTATTTTTTCGATTATTGCAGCCAAAATATTTTCTACACCAAAACCAGTTTTACCTGAAGCATGAATAATATCTTCTAATTTACATCCCAGTAAATCAATAATATCATCACTTACTTCCTCAGGATTAGCACTCGGTAAATCCACTTTATTTAAAACCGGAATAATTTCCAAGTCATTTTCTAAAGCCAAATACAAGTTAGAGATCGTTTGTGCTTGAATGCTTTGAGCCGCATCTACAATCAAAAGTGCCCCTTCACAAGCGGCAATAGATCGAGAAACTTCATAGGAGAAATCCACGTGACCAGGAGTGTCAATAAGGTTTAGAATATATTCTTCTCCTTTATAAGTGTATTCCATTTGGATCGCGTGACTCTTAATCGTAATCCCACGTTCGCGTTCCAAGTCCATGTTGTCAAGCAATTGTGCTTTTTCTTGACGTGCCGTAACAGTTTGTGTAGCGCCAAGTAAACGGTCAGCAAGTGTGCTTTTACCGTGGTCAATATGTGCAATAATGCAGAAATTCCTTATTTTTTTCATCTTATCCATCTGTCAATTTTATTTTTGGCTTACCCTGAAGTTATTTCTGGGCTTGTTCACCTTGGCGAACGGGCTATTCACTACAATCTTGCGAGGCAATATCACAACTACAAGGGTTTTCGTTGCAGTCCCGCATTCAAACTCATCTTTGAGGTAATTTACCTGACAGCCACTGGCTGTCCTCCTTTTAATTTCAAATCTCACGCATTCGTACACCGCGACCATTAATCTGCAAAGATAGTTTAAATTCAACAGTTTCAAAGTCCCAAATCGCAAACTAATGAGTTAAGT
Source organism: Flavobacterium sp. DW-iso2 (assembly GCF_058725285.1). Taxonomy (NCBI): domain Bacteria; kingdom Pseudomonadati; phylum Bacteroidota; class Flavobacteriia; order Flavobacteriales; family Flavobacteriaceae; genus Flavobacterium; species Flavobacterium sp. DW-iso2. Next base: position 260,697 of record NZ_JBZXDY010000003.1, read on the forward strand.
AATAAGTCTTTCATCGTTGCTATTTCATGCTTTGATCAAAAAAGCGTAATTTTGCACAAAATTGAAGCAGATGATTAAGATTGGCAACATAGAATTACCGGATTTTCCTTTACTTCTTGCTCCTATGGAGGATGTGAGCGACCCACCTTTTCGCAGGTTGTGTAAGATGCACGGTGCCGATATGATGTACTCAGAATTTATTTCCTCCGAAGGGCTAATTCGTGACGCTATAAAAAGCCGAATGAAATTAGATATCTTCGATTATGAAAGACCTGTTGGTATTCAGATTTTTGGAGGTGATGAAGAAGCTATGGCGTTGTCTTCTAAAATCGTTTCTACGGTAAATCCAGATATTATTGATATTAATTTTGGTTGTCCTGTAAAAAAAGTAGTTTGCAAAGGTGCTGGTGCCGGAGTATTAAAAGATGTCGATTTAATGATTCGATTGACTCAAGCTGTTATCGATAGTACGCATTTACCAGTAACGGTAAAAACCCGTTTGGGTTGGGATGATAATTCTATTAATATCGATGAGGTTGCAGAGCGTTTGCAAGATATTGGAGTTGCGGCATTAAGTATTCATGCGCGTACAAGAGCTCAAATGTACAAAGGTCATTCTGACTGGTCGCACATTGCCCGAGTAAAAAATAACCCAAGAATTACGATGCCTATTTTTGGTAACGGAGATATTGATAGCCCAGAAAAAGCATTACAATATAAAAACGAATACGGTATTGACGGAATCATGATTGGTCGTGCTGCGATAGGATATCCTTGGATTTTTAACGAAATCAAACATTATTTCAATACAGGGGAGCATTTGGCAAAACCTACCGTTGTCGATAGGGTTGAAGCAGTGCGCAATCACCTTACATGGGCAATGGAATGGAAAGGTGAAAGACTCGGTATTGTAGAAACAAGACCTCACTATACGAATTATTTTAAAGGGATTCATTCTTTTAAACCTTTCAAACAAAAACTAGTTACCTTAGATCGTCCAGAAGAGTTATTTGCTGCTTTGAATGAGATCGAAGAAGCGTATGTAGGATACGAAGTTGTTTAAAATTTTGTTTACCGCAAATTCGCAAATTATCTTTTTTGGCATTTAAAAAGACAGAGAATTTAAAAGAGAATGAAATTTGCGAATTAGCGGTGAAAACCTACTCTAACAACTTTTTACTCACTCGACTACTTGCAATCAGTGAAGCGATAAAACCAAGGGTTACAATCGTTCCCATAACAATCAATACATTTTCGAGTGTAAAAACCACCGGATAAGCCAATGTTGGGGTAATCATCACCAGCTGAAAATGTTGTTGCAAAAGCACAATTGCAATTCCTAAAAGGAGTCCGATAATTCCACCAAAAAGACTCAGTAAAGTTCCTTGTAGTAAAAATATTTTACGTAAATCCTTGATTTCAGTTCCCAGATTAAAAAGTGTTTTTAAGTTTCCTTTTTTGTCGAGAATCATCATGATCAGTGCGCCAATAAGATTAAAAAGCGCTACCACGATAACCAAAGTAAAAATTAAATACACAGCAATATTCTCTGTATTCAACATTTTATACAAGGCTTCGTTGAGTTGTGCCCTATTTTTTACCGTGATTTTATTGTTGAAGATGGTCTGTAGTTTCTCGATGATTGCTGCTTCATCAGCTCCAGCTTTTTCCTTAATCTCAATTCCCGAAATCTGATTGGTTTTGTATTCCAATAATTCTTGGGCCAGACCCAAATCTGCAAAAACATATTTAGAGTCGAGATCTTCACTTATGGCATAAATGCCTACGGGAAAAACATCGGTTTTATTAAAAGCTTGCGCGGGATTTGTAATGGCTCCTCTTCCTGGTTTAGGAACTAATACTTCCAGTTGTTTATTAAAATCCAGTAATCCCATGGAGAATTTCTGAGCAATTCCATAACCTACAACGACCTGATAGGTATCAGGCTCAATCCATTGTCCATTATACAATGTTTTTTTAATGTCGTTAACTTTACTGAAATTGGTGTCAACTCCTTTCAAATAGGTAACGACTTGCTTGTCATCAAAAACAAACAAAACGCGTTCTTCTATTATTTTGCTATAGGAAGCCACGCCTTCTATTTTCTTTATTTGTTCTTCTTCTGATGGAGAAACGAGAAATGATTTTCCTAAAGTGCTGCTTATTTTTATATCGGGATCAATGTCGTTTGTGAACGAAAGACTAAATACTTTCAATCCGCTAAAAACAGATAGTACCACAAACAAAGCCATGGCGCCAACAATGATTCCCATACTCGCAATGCGATTGATGATGTTTATGGCATTGTTTTTACTGTTACTTAGAATATAACGTTTGGCTATGTAAAGGGGGAAATTCAAATTATATCAGCTTGCGTTTCTCTAGAAGATCTCTATTTTCAATAGGATTATCTTTACTTGCTAAAGCATTGTCAATTTTTTCAATGTAGTCTAAAGAGTCATCAATAAAGAAAACCAAATTAGGCACTTTTCTCAATTGCAAACGTACTCTTTGTGATAAATCATGTTTTATTGTTTTAGAATTCGACTTAACAGCCTCTAAAATTTCTTTTGCTTTATCCTGAGGAAAAACACTTAAATGAACCGTCGCCACAGATAAATCTGAAGTAACAACAACCTTGGATACCGAAATAATTAAATTACTTACTCCGTTTTTTCTCACTTCACCTTGTAGGATATCAACCAAATCTTTTTGGATCACCCCACCTATTTTTTTCTGTCTATTTGTTTCCATAGTGCAAAAATACTACTTTTAAACATTAAACAAACAATTTTTAAAAGCAACCTAGCAATAGTTCTGTTTTTAGGAGCTTTTTCCTGCTATTCGTTACAATCTTTTTCTAAATCTTCCAGATTTAGAAAAAGGATTTTCACTTCTATCAGGGCTAGTTCTAGTAGTCATCGACATAGAGTATAATGTAGGAAAGGAATCCTACCGTATTGAAATACAAATAAAAAAACATAAACTAATTTGGAACATAAAGTAAATCCAGTTTCGACTCCCTCCCCTTCAGGAAGGTTAGAGAGACCATCCTTCGCCATATATGATGCATCCGCAGGTTCCGGTAAAACGTATGCGCTTGTAAAAGAATATCTGAAGATCATTTTAGTGGCTCCTAAAAATGATGCGTATCGCAACATTCTCGCCATTACGTTTACCAATAAAGCGGTACACGAAATGAAAAGTCGTATCGTGGGAAGTTTGTCCGAATTTGCAAAAGACGAACCTTCGAAAAAAGCAGAGGATTTGATGCAAGATTTGGCAAAGGATACAGCGTTGTCGATTATCCAAATTAAAACCAAATCGCAGCAAATCATCAAGCATATTATTCATAACTACGCTGCTTTTGATATTTCGACCATTGATAAATTTACGCACAAAGTCATTCGTGCCTTTGCCCATGATTTAAAGTTGCCTATGACATTTGAGGTAACCTTAGATACGGAGAATTTATTAATCGAGGCGGTTGATGCTATCATCGCGCAAGCTGGGGAAGACGAAACGCTGACCAAGTTGCTTATCGATTTCACCATGGAGAAAACGGATGATGATAAGTCCTGGGATATTTCCCGTGAGATTCTGGACACGGGGCGTTTAGTTCTTAATGAAAACCACCGAAATGAAATCACTCATTTTCATGATAAATCCATTGCCGATTTTGTCGAGATCAAAAAGAAATTAATTGAGTCCTGTAAAGTCTTGGAAAAAGACAATGCGGAATTTGCTCAAGCAGCTTTAGCATTAATAGAAAATAACGGAATTGATTTAAAATCATTCTCGCGAGGAACCTTTCCAAATCACTTAATTAGTATTCGAGATGGAAAATACAATCCGAAAAATAAAACCTTTCACGAGTTTGATGATATTGCCATTAATAAAACGGCTAAAGATCGCGCTTTAATTGAAAACCTAATTCCGGAGTTGATTCAGGTTCTCGTAACAATTTATAAAAATTTCGAAAAAAGAGATTTCTATAAAGCCTTTCTTAGAAACATAACGCCGTTATCATTACTGAATACGGTGAGCAATGAATTAGCTAAGATTCAAGAAGAGCAGAATGTGCTTTCGATTTCCGAATTTAATGCAATTATACATCGGGAGATTCAAAATCAACCTGCGCCGTTTATTTATGAGAGATTAGGGGAACGCTACCGTCATTTTTTTATTGACGAATTTCAGGATACCTCAGAGATGCAATGGCAAAATTTAATTCCGTTAATTGATAATGCGCTTGCCGGTCAAGATGATTACGGGGAGAAAGGAACTTTGATGATTGTGGGTGATCCCAAACAATCCATTTACCGCTGGCGTGGTGGAAAAGCGGAGCAGTTTATAGAACTAAGCAAAGACAACAATCCTTTCGCTAATCCAGACAAGAAGTTAGAGCACTTAGATAAAAATTACCGTTCTTATTCGCAGGTAATTGAGTTTAACAATGAATTTTTCAAGTTGTTGTCATCAGAGTTTGAACAGCCTGATTACAAAGATTTATATGAAAATCACAGCCACCAGAAAACCAATGATAAAAGCGGTGGCTATGTGAATATTTCTTTTATTCCAAAAGTGGAAACTATAGAAGAGGACGAAGAAGGCTTGGATAAAACAGAGCTGTTTGTCTTAGCCACTTTGAATACGATTCAAAAAGTACTTCAAGAAGGATTTGAATACAAAGACATTGTGATTTTGACTCGTAAAAGAAGTCAGGGAATTGCGATTGCTAATTACTTGACAGAACAGAATATTCCGCTGTTGTCTTCAGAAACGTTGATGATTCAGAACGCAACCGAAGTCAGGTTGATTATTCATCTTTTAAAATACCTGAAAAACAATGCCGATTTAGAGGCAAAAGCTCACTTTCTACATTATATCGCCAAAAACATTCAAGATCAGTTGTCTGTTCATGATTTCATTGCCAAAGGAATGGAACAAAAACTAGAAGCTGATTTTGAGAAATGGCTGATGAGTTATGATATTTCACTATCCTTTCAAAACATTCGAAAAAAATCATTGTACGAAGCAGTGGAAGTGATAGTGGCGAAGTTTATCCTCCCCCCGGCCCCCTCCGAAGGAGGGGGAGACAGTGTGGAAATACTGGGTGGAAATACTAATGAAGTAGTAATAAATCATAATACTATTTCGGGTAAAAAAGGATTTATGACTGGTGGGAATTATTCGCATCTTTTGATAGAAAAAGCAATTGCACATAGAAAAGAACTTACGGTTGCTGAGAAAATACTTTGGGATGAACTCAAAGAGCAGTCTTTGGGCAGCAAATTCAGGCAGCAACATTTGATAGATAATTATATAGTTGATTTTGTTTGTTTGTCAAAAAAACTAATCGTTGAGGTTGATGGAGAATATCATTTCACGGAGGAACAAATAGTATTAGATCAAGAAAGAACAACTGTTTTAAATAGTTTAGGATATAAAGTAATCCGCTTCCTTAATGAAGAAGTAGTAAGTTCAATTTCAAAAGTTTTAGATACTATTAGAAACGTACTGGAAGAGCAGCAACAAACTTTAGAATTGAATAATGACAAATTATTCAATTTGGCTAATAAATCAAAAGACAATACAACCGTTAAGTCTCCCTCCCCTTCGGGGAGGGCTGGGGTGGGGAATGCCTACGTGCAATATTTCCTTGATATTGTTCTCGAACGCGATGTTAGAAACCAGGCAGGAATAGCAGACTTTCTTAATTTTTGGGATAAAAATGGTGAGAAATTCAGTATCCCGTCACCTGAAGGAAATAATGCGGTTCGTATTATGACGATACACAAATCCAAAGGATTGGAATTTCCTGTGGTAATCATGCCTTTCGCCGAAGAAGATTACAGTCGAAAGCCAAAAGATAAGTTATGGCTTGACGGTGAAGAAATGGATTTCGGTCTGTCAAAGGTGTTGGTAGATAATAGTAGTGCTGTAGAAGGTTTTGGTGTCGAAGCAAAAGCGATCTATGATCAAAAGAAACAAGAAGAATTATTGGATAATGTCAATGTTTTGTATGTGGCTTTAACTAGGGCAGAGGAGCAGCTGTATGTGATTTCAAATATGAATTTGTCTAGTAAAGGAGAAGTTCCTAAAAATAATATGGCTACTTTTTTTATTAATTATTTAATGAGCAAAGGAGTTTTTGACGAAAACAAATTGGATTACGAATTTGGAAGTGCTACAAAATTATCAAATAAGGCAAAGCATATTGATACTTCAAAAGCAATTCGTGTTGTGGCTGAAATTTTAAATCCAAAAAATATTAAAATAGCCCAGCGAGAGGCATTGATGTGGGGGACATATCAGCAAGAGTCTATAGAATACGGGAATGTAGTTCATGAAATATTATCTTTTGTAAAGACAAAAAACGACATTGATCTGGCGGTTACTAAATCAATTGAAAGCGGATTGATTACTTTGAATCAAAAGGAATTGGTACACAAGACAATTCAAGATATTGTAAATCATCAAGAGTTACAATCTTTTTTTTCTGAAGAGCATGAAGTGTTAAATGAGCAAACCATAATTCAAAAGGAAGGAAAAACGATAAAGCCTGATAGAATGGTGGTGACCAAAGGCAAAGAGGTTTTTTTATTGGATTATAAAACGGGAGCTCACGATGCAAAATATCAAAAGCAATTAGAAAATTACCAATCGGCAATTGAATTAATGGGTTATAAAGTCGTAAAAAAAGCACTGATTTATATCGGAAAAGAAATCGATGTAGTAAATTTGTAGCGTAAAAATGAATTATTCGCAAAAATCAAACTTTTAAAAAAGATAAAAAAATGTACGGAAAAATAAAAGAACATCTTCAAAACGAATTGCAAACAATAGAAGATAACGGGATTTTTAAGAAAGAAAGAATCATTACATCACCGCAAGATGCTGAAATTACGGTTTCAACAGGAGAAACGGTTTTGAATTTTTGCGCTAATAATTATTTGGGACTATCATCACACCCAGAGGTGATCCAAGCGGCAAAAGACGCAATGGATACGCATGGTTTCGGAATGTCATCGGTGCGTTTTATTTGTGGAACACAAGATATTCATAAAACATTAGAAAGAAAGATTTCTGAGTTTTACGGAACAGAAGACACAATTCTGTATGCAGCAGCTTTTGATGCAAACGGAGGGGTTTTTGAACCATTATTTGGAGAAGGCGATGCTATAATTTCAGATAGTTTGAATCATGCTTCTATTATTGACGGAGTTCGTTTGTGTAAAGCAGCACGTTACCGTTATGCAAATAACGACATGGCCGATTTAGAACAACAATTGATCAAAGCAAACGAAGCGGGTAGTCGTTTTAAAATAATCGTTACTGACGGTGTTTTTTCTATGGACGGTATTGTAGCATCGTTAGACAAAATTTGTGACCTAGCGGATAAATATGACGCAATGGTTATGGTAGATGAATGTCATGCTGCTGGTTTTATTGGAGCGACAGGAAAAGGAACACTGGAGGCTAAAGGAGTAATGGGAAGAGTCGATATCATCACTGGAACTCTTGGAAAAGCCTTGGGAGGAGCAATGGGCGGATATACGACCGCTAAAAAAGAAATTATTGAATTGTTACGTCAACGTTCAAGACCGTATTTGTTTTCTAATTCTTTAGCACCTGCGATCGTTGGAGCCTCGATTAAAGTTTTCGAATTATTAGAAAAAGATACTACGTTAAGAGATAAATTAGAGTGGAATACCAATTATTTCAAAGCAGGGATGAAAGAAGCCGGTTTTGATATCGTCGAAGGAGATTCTGCGATTGTACCAGTTATGTTGTACGATGCCAAATTGTCCCAAACTATGGCAGATGAATTGTTGAAGAAAGGGATTTATGTCATTGGATTCTTTTTCCCCGTGGTACCTAAGGATAAAGCAAGGATTAGAGTCCAACTGTCTGCAGCACATACTAAAGAGCATTTGGATAAAGCAATTTCGGCATTTATTGAAGTTGGGCGGTTTCTGAATGTTGTATAATTATAATCTAAAGTTATATAATTGCCATTTTTTCTTATTTTAATAGGTTTTTTTTAACATTTCGTTTTGTAATTAAAGAATTACGTGTTACTTTTGTTTGTAATTAACTAAATTGTAATTAAAAAAAATAAGTATGAAACATCTTAGCAAAATTTTAGTTGCTGTAATGATGGTGATGAGCTTGAGCTCTCACGCACAAGACAGTAATAATCCATGGGCTATCTCTTTTGGAGTGAATGCCGTAGACACCAGAACTAGTGCAGGTGGCGGAAATGGTTGGGCAGACCAACATTTTTCTCAACCTTTCGCTATAAAAGACAATTGGAATGTTCTTCCATCTGTATCTTATATCAGTGTATCTAAATACTTAGGGGATAATTTCTCTTTTGGTTTGCAAGGTTCTGTTAACAAGATTGACAGATATGTGAAATTTGCTCCAACAGCTGTAGGACATGATGCAAGAGGAATGGTTGTTTCTAATCCTGGAGACTTAATGTATTACGGTATTGATGCTACAGTTAGATATAGCTTCATGAGTCTTATTAATTCTAAAGTGATTGATCCATCGCTATCTGTTGGAGGAGGTTATACTTTCTTTGGTGATAGTAGTTATGGTACATTGAATCCTGGTGCTGGTTTAACTTTTTGGTTTACTGAAAACGTTGGTCTTTCTCTTGCTACTGCTTACAAAAAATCTTTTGGAGATAGAGAAGATGCTGTTGGAACTCCTGATGCTCCATCTCATTTCCAACATACTGCTGGTCTTATCTTCAAATTTGGAGGAAAAGATACTGATGGTGACGGAATCTACGATAAAGATGATGCATGTCCAGAAGTTGCAGGTTTAAAAGAATTCAACGGTTGTCCTGATACTGATGGAGACGGAATTCAAGATAGTGCTGATTCTTGTCCAGAAGTTGCTGGTCTTAAAGAACTTAATGGTTGTCCTGATACAGATGGAGATGGAATCGCCGATAAAGATGATGCTTGTCCAGAAGTTGCTGGTTTAGCTTCATTGAAAGGTTGTCCAGATGCTGATAAAGATGGAGTAGCTGATAAAGATGATAAATGTCCTACTGTTGCAGGACCAAAAGAAAATGCTGGTTGTCCTTGGCCTGATACTGACGGTGACGGAGTTTTAGACAAAGATGACAAATGTCCAGAAGTAAAAGGTACTGTTGCTAATAAGGGTTGTCCTGAAGTATCAGAAGCTGTTATGATGAAATTAAATGAGTATAGTAGAACTATCTTGTTTGATTCTGGAAAAGCATCTTTCAAAAAAGAAACTTACCCAACTTTAGTGTCAATCACTGAAATCTTAAAAGAATATCCTTATTCAAGATTCTTAATTGAAGGACATACTGATAGTGATGGAAGTAATGAGTTGAATCAAACTTTATCGATGAATAGAGCTCACGCAGTAAAAAATTATTTGATTGAAAATGGAATCAAAGATGATAGATTAGAGCATACTGGTTTTGGTGAAACTAAACCAATGGATACTAATAAAACTGCTGCAGGAAAAGCACACAACAGAAGAGTTGAAATTTCTTTAATAAAAGAATAAATTTTCCTAAAATATTTATTGAAAACGCCTCGATTTATCGGGGCGTTTTTTTTATTTTTATGAAATGATAAATACTTCTTTTTTAGATAAAATCGCACAAGTTTTAATAGAAAATTACTCAGGCAAACTATCCAATACGATAGTAGTCTTGCCAAATAAGAGAGCTAAAATTTTCCTGATTGAAGCCCTGAAAAAGCAAGTTGACGGTAACATTCTTTCTCCTGAAATTAGTAGCATCGAGGACTTTATCCAAGATATCGCAGGAATTCGTACTGTAGATCCCATCGAATTGTTATTTGAATTCTATGATGTGTATTTATCAGTTACTGAAAAAGCAAACCAACAATCATTTGAATTGTTTGCTAATTGGGCCAAAACACTCTTACAGGATTTTAATGAAATCGATCGCTATCTGTTAGAGTCATCTTATGTTTTGTCTTACTTAAAAGACATTGAAGATATTAAGAAATGGGGAATCGAAGTGGAGAATAAAACTCAACTACTCGAAAATTATATAGACTTTTGGAAATTATTGCCTAATTACTACCAAACGCTATATGCTCACCTACTCAAAAAAGGGATTGGTTACCAAGGATTAATCTATCGGGAAGCGGTGGGGAATCTGAATCAGTTTTCGAAATCAATTACTAATAAGAACTTTGTTTTCGCGGGATTTAATGCCTTAAATGCTTCCGAAGAAAAAATCATTCAACACCTTATAGCCTCTAATCAGGCCAAAATATACTGGGATGCCGACCAAACCTTCCTAAATGACCCTTATCATGATGCGGGCTTGTTTGTTAGGCGATTCAAAAAAGGCTGGAAAAAATACAAGTCAAATCCTTTTGAATGGATTGTGGATGATTTTTCACAAACAAAAAACATTCAAGTTATTGGTACGCCAAAAACAATTGGTCAGGCGAAAATTGCTGGAGGCATTATTGAAAATATAATTAATAAGAATCCCAATACTACGCTAGATAAAGTTGCTATTGTACTTGGTGAAGAAAATCTTCTAGTACCACTTTTATATTCGTTGCCCTCCACTGTGGGAGCTCTGAATATTACCATGGGATATCCTAGTAAAAATAATCCTGCTCAGATTTTGATCGCCAAGTTGTTCAAGATGCATACGAATGCGCTGGCCAGAAATGCGAAAAATTATGTATTGTATTATAAAGATGTGTTGGATATTCTAACGCATCCTTTAGTGGAGCCTTATGCGCAAACAAGCTCTTTAGTTAACCTTATTAATAAAAATAATTACACTTTTATAACCCATCACAAATTGATGGAATTGAATGGGAATCCTACTGATTTATTTCTGCTGTTATTCCAAAAATGGGAAAATGGTTCGATTGCGGTTTTACAAACTGTTTCCAAGTTGTTGCTTACCATTAAAGAGAATTTAAGCAATGACAATGAAGAAGAAAAAATTACAAAAGCCTTTGTATTCTCTATTTTTAAAGTGATCAATAAACTGATTAACTATTATTCACAACACGAGCACATTGATAAGATAGAAACGCTTTACGCCATATATAAACAAGTGATTGATCTTGCCGAAGTTTCTTTTGAAGGAGAGCCGCTAAACGGTTTGCAAATCATGGGTGTTTTAGAAAGTCGTGTACTTGATTTTGATACTGTGATAGTAACTTCTATGAATGAAGGGAAATTTCCTGCCGGAAAATCGCAGAATTCGTTTATTCCGTATGATGTGAAACGGGAATTGGGTTTGCCTACATTCAAAGAGAAAGACGCTATTTATACCTATCATTTTTATCATTTATTACAACGTGCTAAAAACATCTATTTGCTTTATAACACCGAAAGTGAAGGATTAGATGCAGGCGAAAAAAGTAGGTTTATCACTCAATTAGAAGTCGAGAAACAGCCAAAACATAATTTGACACACGAAATTTACAATGCCGTATTGCCGGAAACAGCGTATACACCAATGGTTATTGAGAAATCAGAATCGGTGATGTTACGTTTAAAGGAAATTGCTGCTGTTGGTTTTTCACCATCGGCATTGACAAGTTATATCAGGAACCCGATTCAGTTTTATTTTCAAAAGATATTGCGAATCAGAGAAGTCGAAGAAGTGGAAGAAAATATCGCGTTGAACACTTTGGGAACTATTATTCACGAGACTTTGAAATCGCTATACGATCCATTTGTGGGGAGATTTATTTCAGAGTCAGACATTCAAAACTGTTTCAAACAAATTGATGATGAGGTGCTGAAACAATTCAAAGTAGTGTATAAAGAAGGCGAAATTAAGAAAGGTCGTAATCTACTTGCTTTTGAAGTGGCGAAACGAAATGTTTCCAATTTCCTGAAAGTCGAATTAGAAAGTATAAAAGCAGGTGATGCAATAAAGATTTTAGCCTTAGAAGAAACTTTTCAAAGAACCTTAAATCATCCCACTTTGCCGTTTCCGGTATTGATAAAAGGGAATGTCGATCGAATCGAAGAACGAAACGGAGTTATTCGGATTATTGACTATAAAACCGGAAAAGTTGAAAAGTCCAGTGTAATGCTGAAGACATGGAAAGGATTGACCGAGGAGATTAAAAACGATAAAATTATTCAGGTTTTAGCTTATGCGTACATGTATGAAACCGAAGCCAATTGCAAACCCATTGAAGCGGGAATTATCTCTTTTAAGAATTTAAAATCGGGGTTTTTACCGTTTAATTTCAAAGAAGAAAAAGAAGGAAATGTGATAATTAATGAAGAAGTGATGACTAATTATCTCGAACAGATTGTGCTGTTGTTGAATGAAATTTTAGATGTCAGTATTCCATTTGAAGAGAAAGTGTAAAAGGATAAAAAGTATGACTTTACAAAAAGCAAATAACATATTTGAATTCTTTAAAAGTACCTTAGTAATTAACTTGGCTGTTTGTGTGTTGCCAATTCTCTTTGGAGGGTTATTTGCGTTTAAATACACTTTTTTGACTTTTGGTTTTGTGGTTAGTTTAGTGGTCAAGGAATTAAATTCTAAAAACGAATATTTGTTTTACTACAATAATGCCATTTCAAAAAAGGAGCTTTGGCTGTCTGCCTGGGGTTGTGCTTTTGTTTTTCTTGTTATATTAAGTTTTACCTTTAATTTTATCGCTACACTATTTTGAAAAAGCATATTTTAGAAGTTGATAGCGTACAGAAAAGATATGATGCTCAATCCATTCTTTCAGATGTATATTTGAAATGCGAAACTAATGACATTATAGGTTTATTAGGTCGAAATGGTTCTGGAAAATCGACCTTGTTAAAAATCATCTTCGGAATTGAGAATGCTGATTTTAAGTTCGTGCGAATTGATGGTGTGGTCAAAACGAAAATCAGTGATCTTTTTAATGAAATTAGTTATCTCTCTCAAGACAATTTTATTCCGAATCAATTATCAGTCAAGAAAGCCATTTCGCTCTCCATAAATAGCGAACATGCGGAGTGTTTTTATAATGATGAAATGATCCAGTCGATTAACAATAGAAAAATTTCGCAGTTGTCAGGTGGGGAATTACGCTATTTAGAAATTAAGTTAGTGCTTTGTAATCCTTCTAAATTTGTTCTTTTAGACGAACCTTATAATGGTTTGTCGCCGCTTATGATTGAAAAAGTAAATAAACTGATAAAAGAAAACGCTACACGAAAAGGGGTTCTCATTACAGATCATAATTATGAAAATGTAATTTCGATTTCGACAAAATTGATGCTAATGAAAGACGGCAAGCTACATCATATTAAAAGTAAAGAGGAGCTAGTTGATAAAGGATATTTAAACGCTAATTTTTTAAATACTCTTAAAAAATTTCAATAGAACTTCTGTCAATTCTTCTTTATTTTCAATATGACTCATATGTCCGTCTGGAAAAGTAACTAACTGCACCTCGGTGTTTTGAATTTGCTGTTTTGTTTCTTCATGTGGTAAAACGGGATCTTTTTCTCCAAGAATCAATAGTTTTGGAAAAGTGGAAAGGTGTAATAATACTTCACGATCATTTCTGATTTTCATTCCCTCAAGCGAAGCTACGATACCTTGCAGTGGTGTTTTTAGGGCTTTGTTTTTTACACTTTCAATTTCGTTGACTAGTCTTTCTCGGTTTCCTTCGCTAAATAAATTGGCAATAGAGAGCGATATAAAATTCACAAAAGATTGTTTTACGGCTCTAATCGCGCGATCGCGATTCACTTTTCGTTCTTCGCTATCTGCTCTTGCCGTTGAATTTAGTAAAACTAAGCCTTTTACATTTTCAGGATACAATTCTGCGAAAGCCAAAGCTACATAGCCGCCCATCGAATGGCCAACGAGAATTGCTTTTCGGATGCGCAATTCTGTCAAAACAGCATGAACGGCATCAGCGTTGTCTTCCATGGAATGGACATAGCCCAAACATTCTGTTTCTCCGTGACCCAATAAATCAATGGTAACAACCCGGTTTCTCTTAGAGAAAGTAGCAATGTAGTTATCCCACATGCTTTGATTTTCCAGGAAACCATGAAGCAGGACTATAGCGGTGCCTTTTCCGGTATCAGAATAAGAGATGCTGGTATTTTTGAACTGAATTTGTTTCAACGGGTTTAGTTTTTTTGCAAAATTAGGACTTTATTTTTTTTAAACCATATAAGTCATAGAAGTTGATATAAGTTTTTAGAACTTTTCTTGTATTAAAAATAGTATATTTGAGAGAAGCAATTTTTTAGATATGAACAGACTTGTTATTATTGGAAACGGATTTGATTTAGCGCATGGATTACCAACTTCTTATAAAGATTTTATTGATGATTATTGGGCTGGAATTAAAGAATCAAATCATAAAGACGAGTTTGTAGAATTTAATTTTGATTCAAGAATCCTATTTGAAAACATTAGAGATTTAGCAGGTCTAGCTAAAAACTTTATAGTAGTAAACGAAAAAATAAAATTTTCTGAAGCTGAAATTTACCGAGAATATGGGAATAATGCTCAAACGGGTAAATATCCAAGAGAACATATCCTTATTTATAAAAACGAATTTTTTAGACTCATTAATAAAAAAATAATTCAGAATTGGGTTGATATAGAAAATGAATATTATAAGGTAGTAAAAGTTGTTGTAAATTTAAAACCGGCTAATAAATTAGTGGACGAAGATGAGTTTGAAATCTCGCGGAAAGGGAAAATAATAAAACTGAATAAGGAGTTTGAACAAATAAAAAACTTGCTGGAAAAGTATTTAAAGGATAAAATAATTGAGAGTAATAAAAGAATAATACCTATTTGTGATTTGCTTAAAATTAATAAAGAAAGTGATGAATACTTCTTAGAATTCCCAAGTCAAGATCAAGATGAATTAAGAGATTTTTATAAGGAATATACTTTAAATAAGAGAAAGGAAATAAACACTCGCTTTTTAAATTTTAATTATACTAAAACTATTGATAGCTATTATAGTCTCACTAAGGAATATGGGGAAGATAGGAATTATGGAAATGTCGAAAACATACAAATTCACGGAAGGTTAGATGACAACAACAATAGAATTAATTTTGGATTTGGAGACGAAATGGATGAAGATTATAAGATAATTGAAAATTTAGATGACAATGAGTATTTAAAGAATTTTAAGTCATTCCAATATTTACAAAACTCTAATTATAAAAACTTACTAGATTACATTGATAGTGAAAAATTTCAAGTTTTAATTATGGGGCATTCCTGCGGTCTGTCAGATAGGACCTTGTTAAACACAGTCTTTGAGCATTCAAATTGTCGTTCCATAAAAGTTTTTTATTATAAGAAAGAGGATGGTAAAGATAATTACACAGAAATCATTCAAAATATTTCGAGACATTTTAATAAGAAGAAGTTAATGAGGGAGAAAATTGTCAATAAAACACTTTGTCAACCTTTGCCTCAAATCCAATTGCCTAAAAAATAAAACGGCTCCCATTTCTGAAAACCGTTTGTTTTTATTAAGTTTTATGATAGGATCCTTCCTTTGTCAGGATGACAAGGGATCATAACGAAAACCTGTGGAGTAGCAAAAATTAGGCATATATATTAGTTAGCCTAAAAAGGAAAAACTCAATGTTTCTCACGCCTCTAAATTGAGATCTAAACGCTTTAATTTTTGCATTGAAAGATTCCGCTGATGCATTAGTGCTTCTGTTGTCAAAATAGTTTACGATTGTTTGATAATGATTCTGTATTGATCTAGATATGGTATTAAATGATTTAAATTCAGCCTGAGCTACTTTTTCATGCCATATGGCTAATTTGGTTAAACCATAAATTTTATCCGTAGTATTTTCAAAAACATTTCGTAAGTCTTGAGCAAGCTGATATGGGATCAATACCAAAACCTGTGGAGTAGCAAAAATTAAGCGTAAATATTTGTTAGTCTGAAAAGGAAAAACTCTATGT